>JAICWB010000212.1 GCA_025935035.1 Terriglobales bacterium | reverse complement strand
TTCCAATCTTTGTTCTCGATGCGCAGCGCGATGGGCGAGCCAATGGTATGTCCGTTACGCACGCCGCTGATGAAATGCGCTTTGTCCGTCTCGATACGCATGCGCCCGCCGCGCCCGAAACCCTGCTGACGGCGCCAGAGTTCCCGGTCAATGAATGCCTGGTCGATGGCTAGTCCGGCGGGCACTCCGGAAAGCAACGCGATGAGCGCTTCCCCGTGGGATTCCCCGGCGGTGGAGAACTTGAGCATGGAGAATGATTCTAAAGGATTGGTGATTGCCGGGATTTGCGATTGCCCAGATTGGCGGTCAATCCAAGCAAATCCAACCCGACTCTCCGTGCTTGGTCCAAGCGGGGGTTTAATCCCCCCTCCCCCGTTCTTAATGGGGTAATGCTTAGAATCAGTGACTTACGCGGCTCTAATGTCGCCAAGCCATTGACTGCAAAAGGGAAAGTAATGTCTTAATCCCTCTTTTGCTGGAGTTTCGCGCTTTTCAGCACTGCACCCCCCTCCCCCCTGTCGCTAAATTCGTCAGAATGACGAATTTAGAGTGGCCGATAGAGGACATTTTCACATTAGCGCGCGTGGATGTTGTATGTCAATGACAAAGATTGTCAGTATAGCTATTAGTAATAACGAACCCACGATCGGGAATGAGCCCGTTAGAAAAAAATGACAATCACTCTCTTTTAGAGGCTGGAGGCGAAACCGGCTCTATCGCCTGATGAATCTCATCCTGGACCTGCTGCAACAGGCTGTCACGGGTGCCCTTGAGTCGCCCGAACAGGAGGCCGGCGTCGCGGCCCATCTCGACCGCCTTCTTTGGTCCTACGATGAGCGCGGCCAAAACGAGCAACATGACGAAAGTGATCAAACGCTTTTGTCCCCAGGAGCGACAGATGAAGATTGCGGCTTTTCAGGCTCAGTACGCTCTTTCACTGATTCCTTGAATCCCCGAATGCCTTCGCCCAGGCTCTTGCCGAGGTCGGCGATCTTGCTCGGCCCAAAGATGAATAATGCGATTCCCAGAATGATGACCAGTTCAGGCAGTCCAAGTTTTCCACCAAACATAAATTTTTCCCTTCAACCCTTGTTCAGTCGCGGCCGCAAGGCTTAGGGAGACCCGGGGACGGCGTGTAGAAGCCCGCCCCCGGCTTTGTTGCGGCTGCAAAGTTTATTTGTTTTTCATGGGCATATCGCAGGAGGAAGATTTCATGTCCACATTGTTGACCATGAACGATTCACCCTTATGGTTCCACTTCATCTTTTTCATGTCATCGCTCGACATCGACGAACCCGAGCTGCTGTTCATACCGGAGTTGCCGCTGGAACTGTTGTTCATAGAACTATTGTTCATTCCAGAGTCGCTAGATGATCCACTCGATGAACCGCTCATTGAGGAATTATTGCCGCTGCCCGAGGAGTTGTTCATTCCCCCGGCCATCGCCGAGTCACTCTTTTGCCACATACCATGCAGGGCGACCGTGTGGCCCACATGCTGCGAGAGGTCAGATCCAGAGATCATGGCCATCTTTCCGTTGCTTTGCTCCAGCATGTACATGCCGTTGTTGGAGCGCACGCACCCCATGATGGTCTTGTCGCCTTTCGTGTTCTTCATTGAGTCATTCGAGCTCTGTGCGGCGGCGAAGGCCGCCATACAGCAGACCAGCATCAACATCAAGTTCCTTTTCATTTCTCTTCTCCTTATTAAACTTCGCGCGGACGACGCCGCTGTGATCCGACATCGCCCACGCCTCGCGCCAAAAGGCAACGAACCTAGAACCGGATATGCGGACCAAACGTCATCCGCAGGTTGTGGTTGGCGTGGCGACGATTAAAGATGACCTCATCGCCCACATCGAAGCGCAAGCCGAGCGGGCCCCAATAACCTTCCACTCCGCCACCGGGATATAAAACTCCATTCGTGTTGGAACGCCTGAAGTTGTTGATCTGACTGGTAAAGCCAGGGCCAGGGCCCTGCCCGGGGTCGAACTCCGAATTGATAAAGCCGCCTTTTACGGTGACGAACGGACGAAAGCGCCAGGGCAACTGCAGCTTGGGGCCGAACAGTCCGTTGATGGCGCGGAATTGCGAGTCGGAGCCAAGGACTCCGGAGGGTATGCCGTTAGAAAAATCCTCATGGAAACCCTGGCGGAAGATGTAGCTGACTTCAGCCTCTAGCTGGACGGTCTTGTGGAGGTTGAATGAGAGCCGCCCACCGAGGCCACCGAAGTTGGAATGGTCGAGAGCCTGAAAACGAAGATATTCGGCGTAAGCGCCGATCTCCCCGTGTTCTCCATTCCCGAGCTGCGCGAACGAAGCGGTGGCAGACAGCAGCAGAGCAATGAGCGTGAAGTTCAGTCTTTTCATGTTCGTTCTCCTTACACCGTCTTGATGTTGCCGTTCAGGCCGCTGGGGAAGAATCCGCCGGCGGTGGTGCCGGGGGTGGACTTCGCGTAAACGATGGCGAGCACCTGAGAAGTGGAGCGGGCTATGGCCAAGGCATGACTATCGACGGCGAAGTAGGCGGAAGGCCGCGCAGGCGGCTTGTCCAACGCATCTAGAGGTGGGACCACCAAGCCCTTTTGGTTCACCAGCAAGCGAATGTTGCCGGTGTGCAAGGCTTCCGTGCCCAGGATGGAAGCGGCAGCCTGCAGATTAGCGCCGGTGAGCAAGGTTGCCGCGCCGTTATAGGCGCTCACTCCGGTATCTTCAAAGGCGCGTGAGAGAGTGAGGAACTCCGCATCATTGGCAAAACCCAAGCCCAGCGCGGCCAGATTAATCGCGGGCTTGGGCACCGCTGCGGCACCAAGAGCGCTGCGCAGGAAGCGGACGTGGTCCAGCTCATCAGCGGCGATCTCCGCGGCAACCTCTGCCACGATAGGATCGACAAACGGCACCTTGCTTCCGCCAGTGGTTGCGCCCGTGGCCGCGCCGGTATCACTGGCGGCCAGCCTTCCACCGGTCACTGCGACTTGATAAAACTCTGCTTCAAGGTATTCGAGGTTTAGGGCGAAGTTCAGCACGTCTGCTTCGGGAACCGTGGCGGCGATAGAGTCACCGCTCAGGCAGCCATTCAACGCGCTAATGCCGGCAACGGCAACACTGGCCATTCCGATGCGTTCCATGAACGTGCGGCGACTAAGCGCGCGCTTATAACGAATGAGATTGAGTTCTTGTTCGAGCTGCTCCGGGGTCTTTTCGATCTGATCTTGCATGAGGTTGCTCCTTCGGCATTTCTTGGCGCGTTTGAAGGTTACGATTCCCGCGCGCCAGCATGCGGTTGCAGCAGAGGTCAGCAACTTAAGTTGCACGTTAAAAACAGCGTCGGGCGCGGTTTGGCGGTCCGCCACGGCAATAACCGGTGTAACGTAGCTGTTACGCCCAGAGCCGCCGAGGAGGCCCTCATGCCAGATGCCAAGATCCATCCTTTCCGACGTGAACGCGTACGGGTCGCCGATAGCGACGCTTTTGTCGTCCGTTCCACCTGTAAGAAATGCAGTATGTCGTTCGTGATGGACGTGAGGGATGGTTTGGACGCTGCGGAGGAGAACCATGCAGAGACATGCAGGAAAGAGACCGTTTCGCTGGAAGTTGTGAAGCGCGGGCCACTGAAGTAAACTTTTCAAGATTGGACGACGGTCCGGCGGAACGCAGTTTCTTGCGCTCCAGCGTACCCTGGCGCATCGACACAGCTTCTTAGCTGCATCTAAGAAACTGGCAGTCCCACTGAAATCTCAAGTGATAAAGCGCCCGCAATCGGAATGAAAGGTCACCCCCGGCGAATGTTAAAACTTTCTGAACACCAGTCCCGTATAGGCCAATTGGTCGCAATGGGCTACTCCAATCGAGAGATTGCAGCGGAACTAAAGATGTCTGAGCCAGCCGTGAAAAGCGCGCTGCATGTCCTGTTCGACAAGATCGGCTGCTGGAACCGTGTGGAATTGGCGAACCATTTTTCGAGGACAGTAAAAGAACCGGCGCCAATGCCGGATGGACTTTCTGAAGTTTTGATAACAACCGCTCTTTCGCAACGCCCGGCTGCGCAACCGGATGACATATCCAACCGGTCCGCCTTGCAGAAGCTTGCGCAATGCGTCTGCGACCGCGATGCGCGGGGCCTAATCAATAGCTTGGTTGAGATCACTTTGCAGTTGTGCGACGCAGGTTCCGCGGGTCTGAGCGTGCTGGATGAGGACAAGGACGGCAACATGTTTTTCCGCTGGGACGCGCTGTCTGGCAGCTTGTCCGGTTCGGTCGGGGGAACAACGCCCCGAGATTGGAGCCCTTGCGGGACCACGCTCGACCTCAACAGCCCGCAACTGTTCCACAGGCCGCACAGGTTCTTTACTTATTTTTCAAAGGCAAAACCGCTGATCATTGAAGGTCTTGTACTTCCCTTACGGATGGATGACGGCTCAGAGTTCGGCACTCTTTGGATCACGTCACACGACGAAAACAGGAAATTCACCTGGACGGAGGTGGAGACGATGACCTCGCTGTGCGACTTCACTTTGGCGGCCGTAAAAATACTGGGCATAAAAGCCAACCAATTGGCAGCGCCGACACGGGTTGCAGCCGCCTCGTAAACAGCTAGCTCATACCGGCGCCGGCGGATGTGAGCTTGAACAGAGCGTTATCGGTTGTACGTCGGTCGGCGTCGAAGTGTTGGTGAAATCCGGGCTCGCACATTGTGTCGTGGCAACGCGACTGAAATTCCTACCTGTACCGCCCAACAGCGGCCATGAATGTGGGCACCCACCGTTATAAGTCGATAAACCTTAGATTTTCCCTTAGTACTTCGCAGCGCAAAAAATGCGGATTTCCGCGATTCTGAGTAGCTGGATAAGGGAAGAATCGGGTTATGATGTCGCCAACACTCAATGAAGCTTGGCGTTACCCCCTAGTAAGCCTCTTAGGGTGTTAGTTGCTGCATCCCAATATCCCCATGGGCCCCGGAGTATCTGTGACCACAGTATTGCCGCTGAACCCGCGTTCGCAGGAATTGATCGCCGAGATCGCCAGCGAACTGCAGCCGTACTTTCCTGACATCACCGCGCACTGGCGCGACCGCCTTACCAAAGAATG
>JAICWB010000315.1 GCA_025935035.1 Terriglobales bacterium | reverse complement strand
CATGGGCCCCGGAGTATCTGTGACCACAGTATTGCCGCTGAACCCGCGTTCGCAGGAATTGATCGCCGAGATCGCCAGCGAACTGCAGCCGTACTTTCCTGACATCACCGCGCACTGGCGCGACCGCCTTACCAAAGAATGCGAACTTGACCAGCGCTGCCTGGCGACGCTGGAGCGTACCGTGCTTTGCACCGGCGCGGCATATTTCTCGCATGGCGACGTTAATGGTTTCTTTGAGCACTTGAGTTACATCGGCTCGCGGCTTTCTAAGCTCGACGTTGATCTGCGGGTAGTGCGCCGTGCGCTGGCTGCCTATGAGCGGGAGAGCGAGCCTTACATGGCCGCGATATTCGGAGATGTAGAGAGGCCGCTGGCGGCGATGGAGACACTGTCTTCCGCGGTGTACGCCAGCCTTTCCAACGCTTACTTTGACACGCGCGCCAGAGAGAAAAATGCGCTGCTGCGCGTGTTAGACGCCGAGCTGGTGGATGCAAAACTGGATTCCATGCTGCAAAAGGTCTTGGAGATCACTTGTAAGACCTTCGACGCCAGCATGGGCGTGGTGCTGTTGCGGGAACTCGATAGCGAGCTTTTGCGCATGGAAGCGCTGGTGGGCTGGGATGCGAAGCATCGTGGCGAATTCAGCGTTGAGCTAGGGCAAGGGATCTGCGGCTCTATCGCGCGGACAGGCGAGCCGGAGTTGGTGATGGATGTGGCGCGCGATCCGCGGCTGCTTAGCACCGAGGTAAAAGAAAAAGCTAAGACACTGTGGGGCATGCCCATCCGCTATGACGGGCAGGTGATCGGCGTGATGCTGATCGGCTTCGCCAAACCTTATGAGTGGATGCCGACGGAGCGCAACCTTCTGAAGGCGATCGCCGACCGCTCGGCATTGGCTATTAATCGCGCGCGCATGACCCAGACCTTGCGCGAGCGCGAGGCGCGGATCGCTGAGCTTTCCAGCCATTTGCTGAAGGCGCAGGAAGAGGAACGGCGGCGCATCAGCCGCGAGCTGCATGACGAGACGGGACAAGGCCTGATGGTCATCCGGCTATACCTGGAGATGCTCAACGAAGACCTGAAAGAGAAGCACAACAAGGGCAAGGTGGGCGAGACCATCGAGGTTGTGGACCGCACGATCGAGGGCATCCGGCGCATCATCAGCAAGCTTTCGCCCATGGCTTTGCAGGAGTTAGGCCTGTTCGCCGCATTGCGCAAAGAGGCCAAAGACCTGGAAAAGAACCGCGGCGTGAAGACGCGGGTGGCCATTGCCGAGGACGTAGGCAGGCTATCCGCCGAAACGGAGATGACCATCTACCGGATCGTGCAAGAAGCGCTGCATAACGTGGCAAAACACGCAAAAGCCAATAAAGCGAACGTTTCCATGACCCGGACAAACGGCCAAGTGACGGTTTTGGTGGAAGATGACGGTATAGGAATCTTTCCAAAAAGCAATTTCAGAGGGAACTCATTCGGCTTAGCAGGAATCAAAGAAAGAGTGGGAATGCTGGGCGGAGTAGTGCGAGTGGTTTCCATGAAGGGCAAAGGGACGAGGATCGAGATCAAAGTCCCGGCGACTGAACCGCTAGCGGGAATACCGATGGCGATGGTCGCGAGTGAACCGGCAATGTTCAGAGCGGCGACGGCTGAACTCGGGGAAAGCGATAAGAATGCCAAAGATAAAGTGTCTACTCACTGACGATCACACGCTGTTCCGCCAAGGCGTACGCCGCCTGTTGGAGACGGAATCATCCGATTTTGAAGTAGTGGGCGAGGCCTCTGACGCAGGCCAAGCAGTGGAGAAAGCGCGAGAGCTGCGTCCCGATGTGGTGCTGATGGACATCGGCATGCAGGGCCTCTCAAGCTTTGAGGCGGCACGGCAGATACGCAAGAACCGTCCGGAGACGAAGGTGCTCTTCCTGACGATGTATGACGATGAGGATTACCTGGTGCAGTGCCTGGAAGCGGGAGCCGCGGGCTACGTGCTGAAGGATACGCCCGCGCCGCAGTTGTTATCCGCGGTGCGTGATGTTTATAAGGGCGGAAAATACCTGAGCTCGCAAGTGCTGGGCAAGCTGGTGGAGGATTTCCGTTCGCGGGTTCGGGATACGAAGTTGCGTCCGCGCATTTCTACGCTGACGCCGCGCGAACGCGAGATCCTGAAGTTGCTGGCGGAAGGTAATTCAGTGAAAGAGATCGCGGTCATCCTTGGCCTGAGCGTGAAGACGGTGGAAGCGCACAAGTTCAATCTGATGCGCAAGCTGGACATCCACAACAAGGCACAGTTGGTGACATACGCGATCCAAAAGAAGATCATCAAGATACCTGTGAACGGGTAATGGTTCACTCCCACCCGATCGTTCAAACCCCGAACGATCGGATGGGGCACAAATAGCTGGGGGAAAAGGCCGCCCTCGCATGACCAAAGTGCTGTTCGTTGATGATGAGCCGACTATCCGGCTCACGCTGCCGAAGATACTCGAGATGCACGAATTCGAGGTGAAGGCAGCCGCCAGCGTACAGGATGCCCTCACTCTGATGCAGCACGAACACTTTGACGTGCTGCTTTCTGACCTGAACATTGGCGCACCGAGTGACGGATTTACCGTGGTCAGCGCCATGCGGCGGGTGCAGCCGGATGCGGTCACGATCATCATCACAGGTTATCCGGCGTTTGAAAGCGCGCTGCAGGCGATCCGCGAGCAGGTGGATGATTACATCTCAAAGCCTGCAAATGTTGATGACCTTGTCCAGACCATTAAAGACAAAGTGCAGAACCGCACGCGGCATGTGCTGGAGCCGCTGCGGCATACGTCGAACGTGCTGCGCAGCCACCGCGAGCAGATCATTTCCCAATACATGGCGGGGATGCGGCGGGGCGCATTTCCGGTGGAAGGCTTAAGCGATGACGAGCTGCGGAACAACGTGCCGAAGATCCTGGATGAAGTCATCCGTGACCT
>JAICWB010000173.1 GCA_025935035.1 Terriglobales bacterium | reverse complement strand
TGCAACTTGAATTTGAAGTCGCCGCGCTCGAGTTGTTTTTCCGCGGAGACGTCGCCTAGAAGCTCGTAAGTTCCGCGGTCCCAGAGCAAAACGCTTCCGGCGCCATAGTTCCCTGCCGGAATCGTGCCTTCGAAGTCGCCGTATTCGATGGGGTGATCCTCCACATGCATGGCCAGGCGCTTCTCTTTGGGGTCTAGCGTCGGCCCCTTCGGCACGGCCCAAGATTTCAGGACTCCGCCTACTTCAAGACGCAGGTCGTAATGCAGACGTGTGGCGCTATGTCGTTGAACACAAAAGCGGTTACCTTTCTGTTTGACCTCGCTGGGAGGGGGCTCGGGCGTCTTACTAAAGCGGCGCTTTCGGGAGTAATCAGTTAGGCTCATGCCGTTGTTTAGGGGGTACAGCTATGATATTTGTTAAGACCCTCGAGATTTGCCCTTTTTAAGGATCTTTTATGGCTTCAACTGTATGGAAAGGTCATTTGACCTTCGGACTGGTGTCGATGCCTGTGAAATTGTACAGCGCGGCGCGCAGTGAGACCGTGAGCTTCAACCAACTGCACAAGCACGATAACTCGCGCGTGAAGCAGGTGCTCTATTGCCAGGCGGAAGATAAACCGATCCAGCGCAGTGAGATCGTGAAGGGCTACGAGTACGAGAAAGACAAGTACGTCGTTATTGAAGACGAAGATATCAAGAAGGTCGCGCCGAAGACCGCGAAGACCATGGAGATCCTGGAATTCGTGAAGTCGGCGGATGTGGATCCTATCTATTTTGAAAGTTCGTATTACATGGCTCCGGATGATGCCGGCGAGAAGCCCTACGCACTGCTGTTCGAAGGCTTAAAGCAGACGGGATACTGCGCGCTGGCGAAGATCGCTATGCATAATCGCGAGCATGTTGTGTTCTTGAGGCCGAGCGCGAAAGGCATTCAGATGCACACCATGTATTACAAAGACGAGATCCGCATGGTGGATGAGTTCCGCACCGATACTTCTCTGGTGAAACCAGCGGAGTTGGCGATGGCGAAAACACTGATTGAGACTTTGGCTGCCGAGTTCGAGCCGGAGAAATATTCTGATGCGTACCGCGCGAACTTAAAGGCGATGATCCAGGCAAAGATCGAAGGCAAGCAGACGGTTGAGACTCCGCAGGATGCGCAGCTGGCCCCGGTCATCGACATCATGGAAGCGCTGAAGATGAGCCTGGAGAACGCGAAGAAACCGGTGCGGACCGCTACGGGCAAGGCGGCTATTGAGCCGGATGCGCCAGCGGCTAAGCCTAAGAAGGCGAAGAAGGCGTAGAACAGTTTCCCGCTTCCGAGCTTCGGCAGCCCATTGTGGCAACTCAGACGTAAGTCCCTGCCACCTAAATATAGATGCGGATCTTACTCTGCGTCTTTTTGTTCTCTGTTCTTTCGCTGTTCGGCTGCGGCGGCAGTGTGAGCACGTCCGCAGGAACGACGGTCAGCCAACCGCCTGCCACCCCAACCGCTACGCCCCCGCCATCGGCGATCCCGGTGGTGACTCATGTGGCTATCGTGGTGCTTGAGAACACCAATTTTGCGGACGCGAACAACAGCACGAACATGCCCTACCTGAATTCCCTCTTGAGTCGCGGAGCGCTGGCGACGACCTATTTTGCGAACGCTCATCCGTCGATCCCGAATTACTTCACCATGACGGTAGGACAGCCGGAGACGTTCAATGACGACTTCAGTGGCACCGTTAGCGATGACAACGTTGTGCGTGAGCTGGGCGCGGCGGGAAAAAGTTGGAAGGTGTATGCCGAGTCGTTACCGTCGAACGGATATTTGGGTGGTGATGTGTTGCCGTATGTGCGCCACCACAACCCGTTCACTTACTTCAGTGATGTGCAGCAATCTTCTACGCTGGCGCAGAATATCGTGAACTTCAGCCAGTTCTCTTCCGACGTGGCGACGAATGCGCTGCCGAACTATTCATTCATCGTGCCGAATATAGTGGATGACGCGCATGACTGCCCCGCAGGCGCCTCGACTTGTACTGAGGCGGCACGGCTGCAACAGGCGGATACGTGGCTGCGGAACAACATTGATCCGCTGGTGAACAATGCCAACTTCAACCAGAGCGGATTGCTGATCATCACGTTTGACGAGTCAGAGAATGACATCACGAACGTCGGCGGCAAAGTCATGACCGTATTGCTGGGGACGCACGTGAAAGCGGGGTTTACGGGCAGCGCAGCGACTTACGACCACAGAAGCTTGCTCGATCTGAGCCTGAAGTCGCTGAATGTGACGACCGTGCCCAACGGCGCCGCGCTGGCGCCGCAGATGACTGAGTTCTTCCAGTAACGGAAGTCAGTTCACTGTCACATTCACTTGGACCGAGTGCGACAATGATCCGCTCGTCGCCTGCACGGTGACAGTTCCCGTCACTTTTTGATTTTGCACGGGTGGAGGTGGAGGCGGCGGCGGCGTGACGATTGCCGTAGAAGCTGAACTTCCTCCACCGCCGCATCCTACGCCAATCACGGCGACCATCGCGATCATCAATAGGGAAATGAGAGCCTTGTTCTTAGCTTTGCCTGCCACCTTGCTCTTGGTGACAAACAGCAGCGCGCACAGGCCGAAGACACTCGATGTCCACAATGGCGCATGTGGCATTTCATGCTCAGGGAAGCCGCGTAATGATGCCAACGGCGAGGCTTTCACGGTCAATGTGGCATTACCTGAGCCATTGACGGAAGCCGGAGAAACACTGCACGTAGTGTTGGTCAGAGTCGATGAGACGGAGCATGTCAAAGCGACGGTTCCCGAAAAGCCGTTAAGTGCGGAGACGGTTATGGTGTCAGGTGTTGCGGTAGCGCCTCGCGTAAAGGTGATGTCCGAATTGGCGGCATTGGTTTGGAAGACACCGAGTTGAAAATCTGCGACCGGCGCAGGGGGCGTAGCGCCGGATAATTCAAAGACCAAGTTCGTGACGTTAATGGAGCCAAGGCCAGTGACCTGGTCATAACCGGGGCCGGCAGAAAAACCGATGCTCGTTGTTCCCGTCGGGCAATTTGTTGTGCCAGTCGTGCAGGGGACTTTATTGTCGCCGGCAGTAATGTCATGAAATGCATCTGTCGAAGTTGCGGCCAACGCATAAAGGCTGGGGTTGATGTTTCCTTGAGACGTTCCCATCTTTTGATTCAGGAGCGCCACCACACCGGCAAAGGATGGGGTCCCAGCGGAGGTGCCTCCGACTACATCCAGATTGTTTTGGGCGTCCCTATATCCATTGACGCAACTGCCCTGTGAGCAGATCAAATATCCTTCCGAATCGGCGGATGCCGAGAAAGTCACGTCCGGTACGTCGCGCTGGCCGTCCGCGGGAACTCCGGCTCCCGTTTGCCATGCGGGCTTTGGGAATTGGGTGCTGGCACCGCCTCCACTTGCGGAGAGAGAGCCTCCATTGCTGATCTCTGAAGCAGTATCATTCCACGCAGTCTCGGGCATGTAGCTCAAAGCAGAACCATTATTCGAGTCATTGCCCTGACTCCAGAAGGTTGCCGAAGACGAAAGTGCGCTGCCACCGATCCCAGTGACGTTAGGTGAACTGGGAGGAAAGTCCACTGACAGGCCATGGGTCGCACTAGTGACAGGAGTCGAACCAGTCGGATAGTCGCAATCGGCGGCGCCGCTGTCGCCAGAAGCGCTGACGACGGTTTGTCCCTGTAGATTGGCCTGCTGAAAAAGTGCGTTGAACGTGTTGAACTCCGACGTGCTGAAGTTCAGTTCGCAATCACCATAGCTAACGCTGATCACCGGGGCCAGATTGCTCTGGATGGCGTATTGCATGGATGTAAATGCGTTCTTCGAGTTCACGAAGAGGATGGTGGCGCCGGGCGCGGTAGCGCCGGCCCACTCGATATCCAGTGAGGATTCGTCCACGTCGCCTTTTTGAACGCCCGGATCAGTCGATCCCGGTACCAATATGACTTGCGGGTCGCTCGCCGGAAGACCAGACAGAGACCGAAAGGTGCGAATGTCGGTCACAGTAATGTCAGATTGTCCGACGACTGCGATCTTTTGGCCTGCGCCGGTAATGCCTGCATTGAAAAGCGGCTTCAGGTTGTAGATGGTTGCAAAGTCGTCGGGGGTGAGGAAGTGGTTGCCGGAGATGCTGGAGGTGAATTCCCGCTTAATGTGCGGACGTGGGTGCGGCCGAAAATCATTGAGCGCGCGGACCCCGAGCACGATGTTCGAGAGCGCAGCTGGAATCGCCACATCGGTCGAGTTGGCGTAATAAGTCTGCCCCGCTCCCTGGTAGCGATGGATCTCTGTGTGGAAGGTCCGGCCTACCTGAGCCGCGTTCCCGCTGAAGACGACCATCGAATTATTAGTGGACTCTCCATTCACGACCAAGCCGTTTGATTGCAGCCATTGTTTTACCGTGGCTAGGTCAGAATCGCTGATGCCGAAGCGTTGATGATATTGCGCCGGCGTGAGCCATTTGTGATAGTTCGGCGAACGGGGGTCTTGCTGTTGCTGCAGAAGTGTGTCGAGGTCAGCCTGCTGCGCCGTAGAGAGCTTGAAGACCATGGTGACGCGCTCCAGCTCGGTGTCGGCTGCGACCGGACCGAGATCAGGCAATACTCGCGCTCGCGGATGCTGCGAATTTGGCAGCACCGCTACGTCACTGTCTTCAACCTGTGCGGTGATGCGATCACGCACTTGAAGAGGTTTATTGACGCTTTGCGCAGCGCCACCGCAGACGCACGACAAGACAATAGCCGCCATCAAGGGGAAAACAGTAAAACGCGAGGGGTATTTCACCAGATAGATCCTTTTATGGGCCGATTCACCAGTAAAACCCATATGTCGGCCAACTGTCGCGGCAGAAACCACCGCCAAAATCGAAAATGCTTCTGCCCGCTTAAGTGGGAATTAAGAGGACAGCATTAGGCCCCCGGAAACCACGTCATTAGATGCTGCCAGAGTTCCCGGATGCGTGTAAATATTGATGAAATTGTACGCTGATTGTTGACAGGCGGGCGGAGGATCCGCACCCGCAAGTGCATGTACCATCCTCAGACGCAACCGATTCGCACGCGTATAATCGAGTGAATCGAACATTTTGCGAGGACACCGATGAGCACGAATGCCGTGAACGTTGACCTGAAGACGCACCATCCGGAGACGAAATACCAGGGTCTGGACGTGCCTAAACCGCGCACGGAATGGCTGGCCAAGCGCCGCGAAGAGGCGGCCAAGGCCGGCGACACAAACTTCTCGCAGATGCACTACGCGCGCAAAGGCATCATCACGGAAGAGATGCACTACATCGCGCATAAGGAAAAGATCACGGCAGAGTCAGTACGCGATGAAGTGGCGCGTGGCCGCATGATCATTCCCGCGAACATCAACCATCCTGAGCTAGAGCCGATGGCGATCGGCGTGGCTTCGTTGTGCAAGATCAACTCCAACATCGGCAATTCCGCGGTGACGTCGAACATCGATGAGGAACTGGAAAAGCTGCATACGTCTGTGCACTATGGCGCGGACACCATCATGGACCTCTCCACCGGCGGCGACATCCCGCAAATCCGCAAGGCGATCTTGCGGCATTCGCCGATCCCCGTAGGCACCGTTCCCATCTACGAGGCCATCTCGCGTGTGAAGCGCGTGGAAGACCTAAACATCAACGTGATGCTGGAAGTGATCGAAGAGCAGGCGGAACAGGGCGTGGACTATATGACTATCCATGCCGGAGTGCTTATCCAGTATTTGCCGATGGTGGTGAAGCGCATCACCGGCATCGTAAGCCGCGGTGGGTCGATATTGGCGCAGTGGATGGCGCACCATCACAAGCAGAATTTCCTGTATGAGAATTTTGACGCCATCACGAAGATCCTTGCCAAATATGACGTTTCCTATTCGCTGGGGGATGGGCTGCGTCCGGGCTGCATCGCGGACGCCAGTGACCAGGCGCAATTTGCTGAGTTGGCGACGCTGGGCGAGCTAACGAAGAAAGCGTGGGAGCGCGATGTGCAAGTGATGATCGAAGGCCCCGGGCATGTTCCTATCGACAAGATCAAGGAACAGGTAGATAAAGAAAAAGAGATGTGCTTCGAAGCGCCGTTCTACACTCTGGGACCGCTGGTCACGGACATCGCGCCGGGCTACGACCACATCACCAGCGCCATTGGGGCTGCGATGATC
>JAICWB010000198.1 GCA_025935035.1 Terriglobales bacterium | reverse complement strand
GCCGGCAAAGACAGCAAATTCGCTGACGCGGCTACGGAGTGCGCGATCTATGCTCCGCTGGCGCAGCGAACGCTGAACCGCTACAAGATCGATTACGCCGAAGGCGTGACCTTGCTGGCCGACAACCGGTATGACGAGGCCGAACTGAAGCTGAAGAACGTGCGCGCGGGCGAGTATGCCCAGCAGGCACAGAAGAAGCTCAGCCAGATACCGGCCTTGCGAGCGACCCACGCGACCACGCCAGAGACAGATTTCGAACGCATGCTGCACCTGGGCGATTCGGGCGCGAACTTTGCCTCCATTTGCGATGGCAACGAACTTTTCGAACGTACGAACCGCGCTGACCAGCACACGACCGAATCGTTGTTCTGCGCGGGCTGGATCCGCGGCGCTTCCCAGGCTGTGCGTTTGCAGACCGTTTCGGCGGTGACCCGCGAAGTCTGCATGCCGCCAGCAATCACCGTAGGCCAGCAGACGAAATTACTGCTGCGCTATATTCAGAAGCATCCGCAGGAAAAAGACTTGAGCGCTACGGAATTGTTCCAGAAGGCGCTGAAGGAAACGTATCCGTGCCGGGTGCTGAAGAACGATCCGGAGTCGAGCATGTACGAATCGCAGTAGTCGGGGCTAAAGCCCCAGACGTATTTGAAGAGCATGAGCCGCAGGCCTAAAAAAGGCCTGCTCCACCCACAAGAGAGTCGACCAAGAAAAAGCCCGCCGAGATAGCGGGCTTTTGATTTAGTGCGGTTTTTTTTACAGACCCGGGCCGCGGCCGCCGCCCATCATCTGCGACGGATCGAACTTCTGATAGCCGTCTGGTACCTGGAAGTGGCTCTTGTCTTGCGGACCTTCCTGGATGTTGGTGATGTCGGTGGTGGTGTCTGCAGAGACGCTTCTTACGGGAATGTGCATCTTCTTGTCGATCCACACGGTGCGGTTCTTGGAAGAGTCAGAGGAAGTGAACTCCCACTTGTCGCAATCGCGACCGTTGACATTCTCTTCGCCAACTTTTTTGCAGGTAACGCCCTCTTCATTGGCGCAAGGATTGTTGGGATCGAAAGCTTTCACGTCTGGCGTGCGAGGTGCGCGGCCCATGGGACGTGCGCCGTCTTTCGTCTCAATGTACATCTTGCGCTCATGCATGACCATGTAATTGGTCTTGTTGGTATTGTCGTGGATCACGGACATGTCACCGCGCTGGGTGCTCATATCAATGCGCGTGTTGCCCTTGTCAAAAAAGATCTTGCCCTTGATGGGTTCGGGCTGGCGCTGGTTGGTGGTGGTGATATCGGCCGAGAACGAGGGCGGCGCGGGCGCTTGCGCGAAAGCGCAAGCGATCAAGATGACGAATGCAATGCTGAGCCTGCTGATGGTTTTCATTGATGCTCCTGAGGATTGAAGAAATGCAGCGAAGGATTATTGCATGAAGGCTGTCGGCTGTCAGCTATCGGCTCTTGGGCGTGAAACCAGATGTGAAAATCCAATTACCAGAACAAAGGTACTGGGTTTGGAGGTTGTTTGAATCCGTTTGCTTAGAACTCTTTTCTTGGCGGGGCCTGGTCTCGGCCCACATTGCCGGCGGCGATGGCGGCTACGGCGTAGTTCTCGCCTTTCATGGGGCATCCGGCCAGGCGGCGCATCATGGCTAGCTGGCCGATGTGGGTGAGCGAGTCTGCGATGGGGCCTTGGAAGAGTTTTTCGATGGTGCACGCGATCGGCTGGTCTGACGCCAGGTAGTCGTCAAAGGCTTTAAGCGTTTTGTGAAAGCGTGTAACTTCGTCGTTCCATGGGAGCGGCGCGGAATTGTTCCAGGCTTGCTTGCCGATGGCGAGAGTGAGAGCCCAATCGTAGAGGTCCCCGATGTGAGCGAGGATCTGGGCCGCCGATTTTTCTGGTGTGCCGTATTGCGCGAAGGATTCGGGCGCGCCGCGAAGGGTTTTGCTGCCGCGGTAGGCTACGGTGGCCAGAGTGTGGCGCAAGAGTTGGCGGGTTGGGTCGGGCATAAAAAAATTCCTTTCACCGCAAAGGACGCAAAGTACGCAAAGATTTTTATCGTTTCAAAAGATCCACTGGTTCGTTGACGTTGGTGACGCGAAAGTATTTTGCCATTGCAGGATATTTCTTGCGGACGGCGTCATACATTCCGTAAGCGACTTCGCGGTAGGACTGGTGTCCGGCTTCGGTGGTGCGGAGTTCGGAGATGTAAACCGTCTCGGCGAAATCCATGTTGAAGAGGCAGCGCTTGCGGTACGCGAGCGGCAGCACATATTGCGCGCTGGCTTCGGCTTCGGGGACGCCGGATGCGGCGATGGTTGCGGCGGCGTCTGCTGCGCGCTTCATGTCTGCTCGGTAACGCGAGTGCAGACCGGCTGGTGCGAGTTCGCGGGGCTCGTCGAACCCGTGGAGATGCGTGAAGCCCTGCTCGATCTGCGTGCAGCGGCGGTGGCGATGCATGTCACGGAAGCCACCGACGTCCATGAGGACGTCAAAGCGGAAGCGCTGGCCGGCACAGAAGGGGCGCAGGAGTTCGTCATGCTTGCCGCGATGCTTCATGCCGAGTTCGATGAGTTCAGCGCGGCGTTCGGCGGTGAGTGCTGTGACGGCTTCACGCAATTGCTTGTACGAGTAGTGGCATTGCGCGTAGAGAAGCGTGGTGGCCAGTTCGATATCGAGCGGGTCATCGTCGAGCAGAACGACGGAGTGGATTTGCTCTGCGATGGTTGCGCCGTTCATCAATTCTGCGGCCGCTTGGCGAAGGTCGCGGCGTGTCTCGATCTCATAGACATTCGCATTGGCGTACTTCACCAGCGTGGGCGAGACGCGGACTTCGCGAAGCAGATCGGGTGCGACTTCGTCGGCGAGTGAGGGACTGATGTTGCGGATCTTTTCCAGCGCCGACTTCATGCGCGCGTCGCCGACATTGAATGCGGGCTCGCGGGCGGCTTGCTTGAGCAGTTCACCAAGATTGCGAATCTCATGGTGCGGAGACGCCAGCAGGCGGGAGATCTGCGTTTCCAGAGTGCGAGCGTTGACGATCTGTCCGAGTGATGTGTTTGTGGATAGCGGAAGCAGGTAGCGCGAGAGGTCGAAGGCGCGGGCCTTTAACGTGCGGTCGTACTGTCCCTGGTCCATCGCGGGCGGCTTGGGCGTGCGCTCTTCGAGATAGCGGAACATGCCCTCGGAATAGACTTCGTACTCGGCGAAAAGAAAATTGATGGTGCCAGTGAAGAGAGCGCGCGTTTGGTCGGCGGCGGGGCCGGCTCCGAAGTCAGGCGTGTAGTAGCCGCTCTTCTTGAAATTCTGGTAGCGCGTGCTGCGCTCCTGGCCGTCCCAGCGTTGCTCATCAACCAGCGCGATGGCCGCTAGGAGAGAAAGTTTTTCGATGGCGAAGGCCACGTGGGCGAGGTCGGCGATGGAGCGGTGTCCGTACTGGAAGTAAAAGGTGTTGAGGAACTGCTCGGCCTTTTGGTCATTGATCTCTTTGAGGGATTCTTTCATCGACAACGCCGAGCGGGAATACTTGGCCATGGCGTAGGCCTGGACCTCGGGGTCAGCACCGTGGACGGCGAAGACGTTTACGCTGGGCGATGCTTTAGTGTCTGGCTTTTTCTCGGCGGGTGGAGCGGTGACCGAAGGGTTGGACATAGGGAAAAGAAAGTGTAAATCGCGAGGGAGTGGAAGTCATCCACAGATAAAAGCGTTTTCGGTCGTCAGTTGTCGGTTTTCGGTTAACAACATGCCGCTCTGAAAGGAGGCTAGTTATTTACTTGCCAGGGTGCTATCGATATTGGGCTCCCCTGGAGCCTCAAACTGAAAACCACAGGCCGACAATATGCCTCTCTATTTTGAGGTTTCGCTCGGCAGGTCTTCTGCACTCCACTCGAAGAATGACGCGTCATACATGCGCACGTTGTATCCGAGATATTTGGCGACGAAGTAATCGAAGGACGACTGCATGCCGCTACGACAATAGGTGATGACTTCTGTGCCGGGAGCAGCGCCGGCGGCTTCAAACTTTTTGCGAAGGTCAGCGGGCGGCAGCAACACGGGATTTTCGCGGCTCACCAGAAGATCTTGCCAATAGAGATGTTGCGCGCCGGGGATGTGTCCGAGCTTGTGGACGTCCGCAGAGTGGCGTTCGCCGGAATATTCGGCGAGAGGCCGAGCGTCGAGCAAATTGGGGCGGCTCTTTTCGGCGACGATGACGCGCATCTCCGGCGTATCCACCAGGACGTTTGAATTGAGGTGCGCGTCGAGCTTGCCTGCGTGCGGCTCGGGCGCGGCGAGGGTCATAGGGCGGACTTCGTTCTTCCACTTATCCATGCCGCCATCGAGTAATGAGGCGTTGCCGGCGAGGCCGAGATAGTCAAGCGTGTAGTACGCACGCATGGCTACCAGGTTGTAGTCGTCACCATAGAGGATGATGCGCGCGCCTTTGGTGACACCGGCTGCGGAGAAAACTTTAGTCAGTTGGTCTGCAGTAGGTAGTTCGTTGGGGACATCGCCGCGCTTGGTGACGATGTCCGCGAGGTTGATCCACCGGGCGCCGGGGATATGGCCTTCAGAGTAAAAGCCCGGGCTTGCGGAAGCGCAAAGGATGACAACACCGGGGTCTTTGAGATGATCAGCAAGCCACTGCGTGGTTACTAGCATCTCGGTGCGGACTTTAGTGTCGGCTGGCGGTTCGGAGGCGACGGCCATTGCGCCAGCCAGCATAAATGAATTCAGCACCAGGGTCACCAATATGTTCAACGTGGATTTGTACCTTTCGCGACCGGTTGGTGCGTGTCGTCCCATTCATTGAGGGAGCCGTCATACATTGCGACGGGATATCCGAGATATTTTGCCACGAAGAAATCAAGCGTCGCCCAGTAGCCGATCTCGCAGTAAGCAGTGATCTTCTTGCCCGGCGTGATGCCGCGCTCTGCAAACATCTTGCGCAGCTCATCTGGCGATCTGAAGGTTGGGTTGTTCTTGGGATCTAGCAGCGTGCTTTCCGAGAAAAGATTCTGCGCTCCGGGGATGTGTTCTTTTTTGTAGCGGTCGGGTGGGCGCGCGTCCAGCAAGACGACATCACTTGGCATGCTGGTGGACAGAGCTTTCACATCTGCAAGCATGGCGCGCACTTCGGGATGCAGATCAAGAGTGATGTGTCCCGGAGCAGGCGCGGTTGAGTACTCCGCGGCGGTGGGACGCTTCTCTGCGTTCCATTTCTGGATGCTGCCGTCGAGCAAAGCGACGTTGTCGTATCCCATGTATTGCAGGGTGAAGAATACCCGCGTGACCATGGGATACCACATGGACGAATAGAGCACGACTTTGGTGTCATCACTGACGCCGAGTTTTTCAAAGATGTCTTTCAGCGTGGCGTCTGGCGGGAGTTCGACTTCTTTGCCGTTGGCTTTGACCTGGATCTGATTGAGGTCTGCACGGCGGGCGCCGGGAATGTGTTTGG
>JAICWB010000208.1 GCA_025935035.1 Terriglobales bacterium | reverse complement strand
GTACACCTGTCCGGAGAATCTGTCGTGGTCTATGCAGGCTTCATCGCGCCCACCCTATCGCCGCATAGAACAAAACCGCGGCGATAAGGATGGGGCACAGTCATGTGGTTTCAGCGAAAGGCTGGGCCACCAGTCTTGACAAACCCTTCGCTCTTATCGAGGGCCACCCGTCCCGCTCGATTCAAAATTTAGGATGGACCAGTCGTCTGTTGATCAAAGAGATAAACAAATAGGCTGCGATAAACGTCCATAGTAATGCTTCGCTAATTTTGACGAGCAGCATTGCAGTGGCTGTCAAGTTCGCCATTCTTACAGCCATCAGACAAAAGATGACGGCCGTTAAGGTAAATGTGACTCGATCAGCCACGAATGGACTCCTTAGAACTATCGATGCGCTGCAAAAAACGACAAATGCCACGCCCATAACCGTTGCTGGATCGTGCGAAAACCTAGAGTATTTCATTATTGACGACCATGTTGAGGCTGCCTCAATGCCGTAAAAAAGGGTCACCGAAATTGCGACTATTCGGCGTTCGAATAAACTGCGTCGGATGTTGCTTTCCATGCAATCAGTCCTTTATTCTGGCTCTTCAGCTTCCTCGGGTTGGTCGCCCATTGGTGTTTCAATCGGCTGACCACCG
The DNA here is from genome assembly GCA_025935035.1 of Terriglobales bacterium. Classification (GTDB taxonomy): domain Bacteria; phylum Acidobacteriota; class Terriglobia; order Terriglobales; family Acidobacteriaceae; genus JAICLA01. The sequence continues at coordinate 4,675 of JAICWB010000208.1, read as the reverse complement.
TTGTACTTACACTCGTGATAGGACTGTCCTACCATTAAGAGGTCGTAGCTAACGGCAACAGCTGCATATGCCCATCCCGGCCCTGGTAAGCTCGCTCCCACTATCGGCTTGGCAACAAATCCCAACCCATTCAGCACCGCCGTTAATGCCCCGCTACCTGTCGGCCCAATAAGATTGTCTATAAGCCGCGCCGTCATGCAACTGGCTGTGACGGGTTGCGGGGAACTCTCGGGTTTAGGAGCGGTCGGAGGGCGATAGGGGCTGACGGTAGGTGTTCGATGCTGCGGCTGCGGCAAGTAGCTCTTGAAACAGGTGGCGCATGTAAAGCGGCTTTGATGGAAGGAATTCAAACCGCGTCCGAAATCACATTGCCTGCAGCGTCATAACCAATGCCGTTTCCCGATGCGATCTGATTATTAGACTGGAGGTAGAAGAAAGTGGGGGCCCGGTGCGATGAATCAATCGGAGTACGGTACGCCGCCGAAAGCTTGCTGTCAAACGCCAAAAAAGAAAGGGGACGCCGCAAAGCGACTCCCCCTAACAACTAACTACTAACAACTGACTACTGGCGTCACCGCACTCCGCGCAGAGCCAGGTCCTGATCCAGCTTGAATTTCAGGACCGTCTCAGCCGGGACGCTTACGGTGTGGCCTTTGGTGAGGATGACGCCGCCTGCGCCGGCGCCTGCGCCCACCGCCGCGCCGATGGCTGCACCTTTACCGCCGCCTGCTACTGCGCCGATGATCGCGCCCAGCAGCGCGCCGCCGCCAACGTATTCGCCGGTCTTCTTGTTGGCGCCGATGCCGGTGCCGCTCTTCTGTACGTCTTCGGTGCTGGTCATCATGCGTTGTCCGTTGACGGTGACTGAGTCAAGATCAATGACCAGGTTGTTGCTGTTGCTGGCGCTGGTGTTGCCGTTGTTGTTGTAGTTGCCGTTCGCGTCATGCAGAACGAGTTCGGCTTGCGAGCCGCGAGGAATGATCACGCGTCCCGAAGAATCGGTCACGTCTTCGGCGACATCCGCCGCATAACGCTGGCCGATGTATGCGTTCTTGGAATCGATGTTCTCATCCGCGCGGATGGAGACTGTAGTGCCCGCGGGAATCACGGTCGAGGTCCCGTAGTATGAGGTCGGATAGCTATCCACTTCGAAGTCTGCACGGCATCCATTGCTGACCCAGACTCCGCCGTTGTCATAGCCCCAAGTCTGGCCTTCGCGGCAAGCGTTGTTGCTCAGCTCGCGCTGGATGTGGACTCCACCACGCGCGTCTGCCGCGCAGTACTGGCGGTTGTTGTATCCGTTGCCGTAGGTGTTGTAATTGCCGTTGTCGGTTGATTCACAGCGAATGGTCTGCGTAGCAACGTTGCCGTTGCCATAGCGTCCGCGGTCATGACGGCGTCCGTAATAGCCGCCATTACTGCCGTACTGCCGGTTGTTGTTGTACCGGCCGTTGTTGCCGCCGGAGGTGAATTCCGCGGAACAACTGTTGTCAACCCAAACGCCGTTGTTGTCATAGCCCCAGTTAGAGCCCTGCACGCAGCCGATGCTGCTGATCTGGCGAGTAAGCTGCACGCCGTTGCGGGTGTCCATCTGGCAGTAGTGGCGGCGTCCGTCGTCTGAACTGCAGGTTATGCGCTGGTTGTTGTTGTAATTCTGGTTGTAGCCAGAGTTCTGGTTGTAAGTTGAATTCTGGTTGTATTGGGCCGCAGCCATCTGCGGTAGGGCACACAATCCGAATGTGGCCAGGGCCGTTACCAATGCACGGCGAAATGTCATGGTCTTGCTCCTTCTCTGCTTAGGGTTACATCCACTGGGTCTGAGAAAGGTTAGATGCAGGATTTCAGCCGGGATTGGCCAACAGAGACGCCGAAAAAAGATGGGTGAGAGCGCCAGAAACGCCCTCGGGCGCTGTTAAGACGCCCTGGCAAATCTTTGGACCGCCCATGCGATGGGCAGTCCGACGAGGAATGTATGGCCGAAAGGCCCGGTAATGTAAGTAGCCGTATCAAAGTGCGGCCATCCGACTTTGGATAGCGGCATGACTACAAAGTACATGAACAGGAAGACACATTCGCCGAACAGCAGCCCGCAGATGACCCAGTGACTAATCAGAAACCGCATCTTGCGGCTGGCGGCGTAATAGATCGCGGCGGCGGTCGTGGCGATGAAGAAGTGAACGCAGAGTCCGATGATGGCTGACGTCCAGCCCATCTCACGCGCATGAGGGCCAAAGAACCCGCGCGATATGCCTTGCAGAATGCGGAAGGGCGTGGCCGCGGGATAGTAGTGGCCGAAGACCAGAAAGGCTTGCGAGATGTCACCGACGCCGGCCAGCAGTCCGCCGACGAGGATTGCGGCTGCGGGATCTGTTTTGTCGTGCGTTGGCATGTGGAAAGTTTGACTGACCGTAGCCGGGAACGTAAGCGCAACAGCTTTTGCGATAGGTACACAAAAATGCTGACGAATCTGCCCTGACCCATGTAAGCTATTTCGATTGTTGATGGTTCGTAAGGTGCGGGCGGGCAGCCATGTCCGTCCGTATTTTTTTGTGCCCCCCGTCGATCAATTCAGTTCTTTGGTCTGAACGAAAAAAAGGCTAGAATCGCGCGCAATGGCTTCCACTGGTTCCAGTATTTATAAGACTCTGCGCTGGATATTCCTGGTCGTGCTGCTGTTCGTCGTGGCCATGATGCTGAAGCGGCCCGCGCCTGCCGCAGCGCCGCTTACCGCAGCCACAGTGGCGGAGAAGTCCACCGAATTCAACACCAAGCTTCAAGAGTTGCAGACCGCGCAGGAGCAAGGCGGAGGCGGCGAGGCGACGTTCACGTCTGACGAAGTGAATTCATTCATCACCGATTCGACCATCCGCGCAGCACAGCAAGCCGCGGCGCCGGCATCGACCACAGCAGCAGAAAGCAGCGACGCCACCGGCGATGCGGGCCCGCCGCTGACGGACGAAGAGATACGCGCGGCACAGGAAAAAACGCAGATAGCGTTCGAAGGCGACGAAGTGATAGCGCAGACTGCGGTCGAACGCTATGGCAGGAACATCTACGTGACCGTGCGCGGCAAACTCGGCGCGCAAAACGGATACCTGGAATTTACGCCGACGGCGTTCAAGATAGGCTCGCTCTCAGTTCCGGTCAGCATGGTGAATGACCGCCTGCAGGAAAAGCTCGCGGAACCCGATACTCACGAGAAACTGAAGCTTCCGGCATTCATCGCAGATCTTCACGTCGAAAACGGCGAGCTAAAGATCAAACAGAAGTGACCGCGACGGGTGCTGTTTGCAAACAGCCACCGTGGCGCCGGAAGAGGTAGAGCTGCGGTTCACTTCGTGTCGCAGATACTGAAGAAGTGCATTTTGCGCTCCGCCGGCAAAAAGCTTGCCTCAAAGGAATTCCGCGCCAGCTCACGCAGTTGGTCATCTGTAAATCCAAATGCATCCCGCGCGATTTGATACTCGCGCGCCAACGAAGTACCGAACATCGGCGGATCATCGGAGTTCAGGGTCACCATCAAACCTGCATCGAACATCTTCTTCACCGGATGCTCATCGAGCTTGCGGCAACATCCCGTGCGGATATTGGAAGAGATGCACACCTCGATCGGTATCTGCCGCTCGGCGAGCATATCGACCAAGTCGGGATCTTGCCCTGCGTTCAGCCCGTGGCCGATACGTTCGGCCCCGATGTTGATCGCCGCCCAGATGGATTCCGGCCCAACGCTCTCGCCGGCGTGCGCCAGCAGATGAAGGCCATGTTGTTTGGCGAATGCGTAGGTTCGACGGAACTGTTCGGCCGGACCCTTCGACTCGTCGCCACCGATGCCGATCCCGATGATGGTGGGGTACTTCTCGCGCAACGAGATTGCGGTTTCTACCACCCGTTGGGCTTCTTCCACGCCGAAGTGGCGGACCGCGTCAATGATCCACAGAACACTAACGCCGAAGTCGCGCTCGCCGGTGATGCGTCCGCGCTCTGCGCCGGCGACGAAGGGCTCAAACTCTTCGCCGCGCCAGTGCAGGATGCCAGCAGAGATGTACACCTCTGCGTGTAGCACGCCATCCGCGTGTAACTGCTGCATCATGCGATAAGTGATGAGTTCGTAGTCTTCGGGCGTGCGCAGGCGGTCTGCAATGGACTTAAAGGCCTGCAAGAATCCGACAAAATCCTTGTATTGATACAGACGCTCTACATCGGCAACGCTGAGGAAATTGCCGCTGCGCTCGTCGGCTTTGTATCGGCTATTGCCAACAGGAAGCGGAGTGTTGTGTTTGCGGCTGAGCTCTGAAACCGTCTGCGGTGTCAGCGTGCCTTCAAGGTGAAGATGCAACTCCGCCTTTGGCAGAGAGAGAATGAATGGAGAGATGGGATCCACGCGGTTTACGGCTGTTTACCGGCGAATTCGCTATGCTTGCGCGAATAGAAGAAGTAGATGATCAGCCCGATCAGGAGCCAGCCAACAAAACGCGCCCACGTCATCAGCAATAATCCACTCATCAGCGCCAAGCACATCACGACGGTGATCCATGGGAATACGGGAACGAAAGGCACTTTGAATCCGCGAGGACGGTCAGGCTCGGCTTTACGCAGGTAGATGACCGCGAGCGACACCAAAACGAACGCGAAGAGCGTCCCAATGTTGGACAGGTCGGCCGCATCGCCGATATCT
>JAICWB010000294.1 GCA_025935035.1 Terriglobales bacterium | reverse complement strand
GGCGCCAGCTCCTCCAGCCATTCATCGATGTCCTCGATCAATCCGAACTCATTGTCATTGACGTAAACGCCCGCGGTGATGTGCATGGCGGAGACAAGCGCGATGCCGTCCTGGACGCCAGATTTCTTTACGATGGCTTCGACCTGCGGCGTGATGTGCACGTATTCGCGATGATTCTTTGTGTTGAACGTAAGGTATTCGGTATGAGATCTCATGTGGCCTCGCGGATTGGGATGCGTGCATCGAAAAATGCATGGCGAAACCGGCACACACCGCCGACGAGTTTATACCAGCACGTCCGAGTCTGACTGTATTGCGCGAGGCGGCGAAAGGCTGCACTGCCTGCGACCTATATAAATGTGGCACGCAGACGGTCTTCGGTGAGGGTTCGTCGCATGCGCGGGTAATCCTCGTCGGCGAACAGCCTGGCGATAAAGAAGACTTACAAGGCAAACCGTTTGTCGGACCTTCGGGAAAAATTCTGGATACTGCGCTCGACGCGGCAGGAATCGATCGTACCGAAGCGTATGTCACCAATATCGTGAAGCACTTCAAATGGGAACCGCGCGGCAAGCGCCGCATCCACAAGAAGCCGAATGCGATGGAGATTGCGGCGTGCCGTCCGTGGTTCGATGCGGAAGTGAAAACACTCAAGCCGCAAGTCATTGTGCTTCTAGGTGCGACTGCGGCACAGGCGCTGCTAGGCCGAACATTTCGCGTGACCAAACAGCGGGGAGAAATCATTCCTTCTTCTGATGGTCCGGTAATGCTGGCGACTGTCCATCCTTCCGCTATTCTGCGAGCACCCGACGATGACGCCCGGCGCGAAGAGATGCGAAAGTTCATTGCGGATTTGAAAGTTGCTTCCGCTTACATCAACAAACATGTTCGTCGCGCGGCCTAGGCTCAGCCGAGATGGATGCTTGCAGCCAGTGGCACAGCCTTGGCGGCTGTGCCCACAAAGGCTGTGTCACCGGCTCAGAAGTCATCCGAACAACCTGATCTGTTCGCCAGGAAGATCGCGAACAGGCATGGCGCGTTTCTTTCGGCGTTCTGCGCCGTCCGGCATACCGTGTTTGTGGCAGAGCTTGTCCATCACCAGGGCCAGACGCTTGCGAAATGCCTTCGAGACGAAGGCGTCATCTTTATAGCGGACCTGATAACTGTCATAGAGGTGTGGGAAGTGCTCCTTTACGAAGGGCAGGAAAACTTTCGCCGAGCATGGTTTCAAGAACAGCGGATTGGTGAAGATGTACGCCGCACCGGCTTTCTTGGCAGCTCGCACTACTTTGTCGAGGTCCGCTGGTGCGTCCGTGATTCCCGGCAGGACGGGCGCGCAGATCACAGCGGCTCGAATCCCGGCTTCAGTCAGCTTCTTCACCGCGTCCATGCGCAGGTCAGGACGCGGGGCGCGCGGCTCCAGCTTGCGCGCAAGCTCCACGTTCATTGTTGTGACAGTCAGATGGATGATCAAACGGCTCCGCTCTGTGATCTTCTTCAGCAAATCAATATCGCGTAACACGAGCTGCGACTTTGTAACCACGCCGATCGGCAAGCCCCTGTGCGCGGCCAACTCTTCCATGATGGCGCGGGTTATCTCGTATCGGCGCTCCGCGGGCTGGTACGGATCGGTCGCAGTGCCGATGGCGATCTCTTGTCCTGGTTTTACCTTGCGCAGGTCCTGACGCAGCAACCATGCGCTTTGCTGCTTGGCGTAGATCTTCCGCTCGAAGTCCACACCGTCATGCATCTCCATGAACTCGTGCGTGTAGCGCGCGTAACAGTACTTGCAGGCAAATTCGCAGCCGCGGTATGGATTGATGGTCCAGTCGAATGGCATGCGGTCGCCGGCGGAGCATTTATTCAGCAAAGACTTCACGGGAATCGTGAAGTATTCGACATTGTGACCTTCTTCGATGGGTTCGCCGAGGGCTGCTAAGCGTGCGATCCCAACTAAACGCGGCGGGTCCGACGAGCCGAAAAGAGGAAGAGAATTCCGTGGTGAAGACATGGCTTATTTCGCCTTTTCTTCGCCTAGAGTAGCACAGTCTCAAAGTCAAAGTCCAGCGGGGGTGCGTCACCTATCCAATGTGAGGTCGCTTGGAGGCGGCTGCTCTAAGGGCGGACACTGACCCTGCGTGAAAATGTATTGAAAAGTGCCATGTGCGTTTTTTGCGTGTGTCTCCTCCATTATTTTCAGCCACGGACCTTTGCCATCCACCAAGACAATCTTTTCTAGTTCAGGCAATAAGCGGTTCTTTAGCGTTGCAACGCGCTTTGAATCCTTGATTTCAACTTGTCTCGCAATATCAGACGTAAAGAAGATGCGCACAAGAACGAAATCTTTGGCTTTGTAGTCTCTGACTTTGTACCGGTAGTCTAGGATTGCGCTGCCGACTCCCAATTCGCGAAACTCGCTTGCCCATTGGCATCTTGGTTCGGAATATTCTGCAGCCGAAAGCGGAGTCTGCTGCGCGGGCAGGTCTGTCGTATGCGAGAGGACGTCGGTCCTATGACTCGTTACGTTCAGCAAAGCGACAAAGATTGCTAGCGGCAAACTGGGCACGAGCTTAAACACGATAGATCCCTCACTGGTTCTACTTCTACCGAATTAAGGAAAGAACAGGCGGTTAGCGCTGTGCCCGCGCCCAGGCCATGTCCACGATCTCGCCGATAAGTTGGGTGTAGGTGCGGCCTGATTTCTTCGCCGCCATGGCAAATTCCTGCGAGCTTGCCAACCACGGATTGGGGTTCGCCTCGATCACGTACACCTCATTTTTATTGTTGAGGCGCATATCTACTCGAGCGTAGTCGCGGAACTTGAGCGCAAGAAACGCCTGGCGCGCGGTCTCGCTGAGTTTTTCTACGGTCTCTTCGTCGAGATCTTCGACGGGAGTGGACTTCGTGAGCTTGTATGCTTCGGTCTCGCGGTCGAACTTCACATCCTGGCAAGCGACGCGCGGTGTGCCGGCGGGAAGCTTGGACAGATCGAGTTCGATCAGCGGCAAAACTTCCGGAGTGGTGTTGCCCAAGACGCCCGCGTAGATCTCACGGCCGTCAATGTATTCCTCGATGAGCGCGGGCGAATCGAATTCTTCGTGAATGTAATGGATGCGCTCCATCAATTCCTTCACGCTTTCCACCACCGAGTTCCCATCGATCCCTATCGAGCCATCTTCGGCGATCGGTTTTACGATTAGCGGAAAGCCGATGTCATGCGAATGATCAAGCATTCCTTTATAAGAAGTGGCGAAGATGGGAGTGCGCACGCCGTGGAATTGAAAAAGTTTTTTGGCCACGGACTTTTCCT
>JAICWB010000062.1 GCA_025935035.1 Terriglobales bacterium | reverse complement strand
TTCCCGCTCTTCCACAAGTTCCTGGACAAGATGAGCGACTTCAAGATCCCGCTGAACTCGGGCGTGTTTGGGCTCGTGGACCGTCAGGCTATGGATTCGATCAATGCGCTGCAGGAAGGCAACCGCTACTTCCCCGGACTGCGCGCGTGGGTGGGCTATAAGAACGCCATTGTGTATTACGACCGCCAGGACCGCGTGGGCGGCGACGGCAAGCTCAGCTTTATGAGCCGCATCAAGTACGCATTCGACGCGATCTACAGCTTCAGCGCGAAGCCGCTGCGCGTGAGCGTGTTCAGTGGACTTACATGCGTGGCTGTCTCTGCGGTGATGCTGGTGGCACTGATCGCTTCGAATTGGACTGACTGGACGCCTTCTACGGCATTCGACGTGATGACCGGACTATTCTTCATCGGCGGATTGCAGATGATCTGCCTGGGCGCGGTGGCCGAATACATTGGCCGCATCTATGACGAGGTAAGACGGCGTCCACTGAGCATCATCAACAAGGTTTATCGCGCGGACACGCGAGAGCAGTATCTGGATCGTCGCGAAGCGGAGCAGTTGCTACGCGTGGCGTAGTTTGGTTGGGAATAAAGCAGAATGCCATGCGGTAAGGTGTGCCATTCTGCTTTTAGTACACTGACCTTCCGGACATCTTGACAGCAGCTCTGGCTCGAGCGTAGCGTCTCCTTCAGTTAGGAGATTCACCATGCGAACCTACCCCCGGGCCCTCGCTTTCTCCCTTGTTGCTGTTTGCGTTTTGCCTCTAAGCTCAGCGGTAGCGCAAGACACCAGCATCGCCTTCACCAGCAACACAACTTTTCGCCACTTGTTTGGCTCCCCCGCAGTGAGGAGTGCCCTGCCCACGGGACCCCGCGCTGCGCGGCAATCCGACGACTACGCCGAACCGTTGCATGAAAAATTCGCCACCTTCATCTCGGGTGACGGATTCGAATCGCAACTGCTGGTGCAGAATCTGCAGCTCAAATATCCAGTAACTGTCACACCGGTGCTGTTGATGGCGGACGGTGAGATCTCACTGGATCCTGTCAGGCTGGCTCCGCACACATCTACGAACATAGACATTGATGACGCGCTGAAAACACGAGGCCATGCGGCATCTCCGGGCGCGGTCGTGCTGCGGTATCACAGCGAGACCTATGGTTCGGCAACGGGCGTGGTCACCTCGGAGAATGAAGAACACCACTTGTATCTGAGTTCCGTTGCTAGAAGTCACGAAGAGTATTGGTACGGCACCACGCTTGAGGCCGTGATCTGGACACCACGAAGCGGCACGGAGGGATACATCGCAGTCTCTAACACAGCGAGCGCGGTAAGACTGTAACCGTTTCACTCATTGTTCATGGGCACGTAGAGGAAGTACGCCAGCTCCAACTGCCCTCCCATCAGCAAGTACGTCTGGATGTGAGTTCATTGGCGGAGCGGAGCCGCGAATCCGGGGCCGGGATTCGTTTGAGCTTTGACGGCAAGCCGGGCGATATCGTGGCGGACGGAAACCTGTACAACAGGCGCAACGGTTTCTCGCAATATATCCGCTTTATAGATGCTGCCTTACATTTCTCAGACACGACACTTAGATCCCACTTTGTGCTCTTGGGACGCCAGCGCGCGTCGGACGGGTTCCCTGCTTCGGTCTCTTTTCATTCGGTAGTGGCTGTAAGGAATATCGTCAATAAGACGGTCATTGTCACACCCGAGTTCAAACGCTCACGGGCTGGCACCGTGGACCGTTTTAGTCTCTCGCCGTTGTCTATCGCTGCGGGTGATACAAAATTGCTCGACTTGACTGCAGAGAAAGCAAGAGGCCGGCTGCCATCGGATTTTGACCAGGGCAGTCTCGAACTTGTTCCACAAAGCGACCAGAACAGCATCATTGCGGAGATGTTGAATTACAACGAAGAGACGGGAGGCTATGTGGTTGCGTCTTCTTTCTCAGCCTTTCCAAATCGCGGTACGGGTTCAATTTGGCGGCTTGACGGAACGTTCCAAACGACCTTAATGGTGGAAAATACTTCCAGCGATTCCGATGAGATGACTCTGCGTTTGTTCTCTGGAGACTTGGCCTACGAGAAAACCTATCCGATTGCTGCGGGCCAGATCATCAAAATTAGTTTCAGGGACTTATTGCAGGGCAGAATCCCGGACGATACCGGCAGAGTGTTGCAGGCCCCGTCTGGCACGTTGTCGATGGCAGGTAAGGGCGTTAAGAGTCGCCTTTCCTATGACAAACTCATCTATAGTGCGGATGAATCGGAGTATGTCGGCCTAGGCGGAAGCGCTTGTAGCTACGTCACTCAAATCGGCCTTTTTTTGAATGGGACTGCGGATCCAAACGTTTGGGACGCAATGTTAGACACCTTTTGGAGTGACAACTCGTTCAACGAAGGCGCGGCCGTGGGCACAACCAGCGAAAACAACTCTCTAGCGAGCGTTGATACAAATGGAGTCGTTACGTTTCATCCGATAGACGGATTCAGTCATGACGTGACTTTGGATTATAGTCAGGTAGAAATTGCTTGCGTGGCTTGTTCGAGCGACGACTATCAGGCATCTACTGTAGCTACGGTTCCGCCAAGGCCGGCATGCCCAGCCTCGATTGCTGTATCCAGCAGTAGCGCAGAAACGCTTGCTAATATTTTTCCTGGCACTAAAACTGGCGTCGGCATCATGGCGTCAATGCTGGCGCAGCCGACTAATATAAATTGGAATGGCATTCAATTAACCGAACAAGTCACCATTGTCAGCACGACTTGCCCTTCAAACTTTAGCTCGTCACCCTTAAATTTGTGCCAAGGGTCGTCCTCGTTCGTGGTGGGAGACAATGGACTGACCGCAGTGGGTGTCGACGGAAGCCGATTTTCAGCTCTAACAAATATCTTTCATGACGAGCACACCGCTACTAGTAGTGTAAGTCTCTTGGACGCTGCAAATCCACCAACCAATAGCTGTCAAGTCGTGTGCCGCCAGCAATATACCTGCGGCGGCGCAGTCAAAGGAACCTTCAACATCACTTATAGCTTTTCGAAAGGCACCCTTCAACAGCAACCAGTAACTAACGTATCCGCTACCAAGCAATAAGGCAGAGGAGTTAGCATGAGAATTGTTATCTGGCTACGAAACGTTGTCATTGTTGCTTCGATATTAGTCGCAACTCAATCTTCTTTGTCAGGCGACGCTCTCGAAAATCGCCGCCCGAAAACGGCCGCTGAAAGACTTAGCGAGTACCACATAGGCCTAACCAAGGTCGAACTGCTAGCTGCGCTCAAGAACTCCAGCGCCGACATCCGAGCCCTTGCCGCTACTCAATTGTCCGATGTTGGCGCGAAAGATGCCATTCCCTACATAGCTGAATCTTTGGTTGTCGAAAAGGAACCGCTAGCCAAGGTAAACATTGCGTACGCGCTCACAATGTTGGGAGACGAGCGGGGCACAGAGGCTCTTGCTCACACGTGCATACAACATGACACACCATCCGGTATTAGGTTTTTGGCAAGCCGCTACCTTCTCAGCGTAGACAACACATCTTGCTTGGGTGCGGTACTTGATTCAATCGATCGCGCAACTAAATCTGAAGAGCGGCTGGAGGCAGTTTCGGCCCTGCAAGATTTCCACGATTTTTCAAAGGAAGAATTTGAGAGAGTTAATCGCGCTCTCCTTTACAGTCTCAGGGACCGTTCGGCAGCAGTCCGGATAGCAGCGAGCGATGCGCTGGCGAAGCTCGGGGGCAAATCTGACATTCCTAACCTTAACGCAGCCTTACTTAAGGAGAAGGATTCGGTGGTCATTTCACACATGCACGCGGCCCTGCGGCGTTTGCAAGATGGTAAGTAAAGAAGTAACGCATTACTTATCCAAGTGGATGGGCTGTCCCCACCGTCTAGTTGCGAACCTCGACAACATCACTTACCAATAGGTAAGCGTCATCTTGTCTACCCAGGTGGAGTAATTCGTCTGCTTGAAGTCGCCATCCATTTGATAGTTCACGGTCACACCGTTCCAGGTGGTAGCCGTTGAGGGATAGTACATGTTGAGGTAATGGCGCGTGCCGTTCAGAGACATGGCGATATAGTGAAGCTGGTTATCAGTGGTGCGCTCGAACTCGAGCGTGACATGGTTCCAGGTATTCGACTGCAGGGCGCCGCAACTTACGCCGGTGGAGACCCATTTTTTGTTGGCGTTGTCCCAGATGTCCCAAGTGTCCTTGGAGCGGTAGCTGCATTGGCTGCCGAAGATGTAAGAGCGGCCATCGAGGAATTGGTTCACGTCCCACTCGATACTCTGCGCGGCTGCGCCGTTGTCGGTATAGAAATAAAGGTCATAGATGAAGAAGTGAACATTGCGGCTGACTGCGGCTTGCGTGCTGTCGAGGACAGTCTTGTGCCAGAGCACGTCAGAGTAAGGCGTGGAACCGCCTAGCCAAAATTGGGCGGAGGCTCCATCCAGCGACGGAGCGACGACACCCTGCGTCATGCTATGCGTCGCCGTAGGGCCTGCGCCATTGACGCCTGCACAGGCGTCACAGGATTGCCATCCGGAGAGCTGATCGAGCGTGACGGTGGTGGCAGTGGCAGGGGGAGTCAGGACGTTCGGGGGGGCCGACGGCGCGGGAATTGGTGCCGGCGAAGGAGTAGTGGGTGGAGTGGAGGTAGACGTGGCAGGGGCCGAAGCACTAGCGGTGCCAGTTACATTGGCTGCCGGAGCGGCAGTCGCATTGCTGGTTGCAGTCTCAGGCGCGCTGAGTCCGCCGCCGCAAGAGATCAAAAAGGAAACGCCCGCCAAGATGATCGCGAGCTTATACAGAGTAATGCGCAAGTTGCCTCCGATAGAAACTGAGTAGGGACGAAGTGGCGGACTTGCGTTCCAGCTACTCTCGAATCTATCGGGAGTTGAGGCGCGGCCCAATCAGGGAAAGACCGCAATTGTGCTATCAGCACTGTTACCAAAGGACAGGTTCTAATCTAGGGATCAGACCTGAGGAAAAAGGGCGTCGCGTTAGCGACGCCCTTCGGAAGAGGTAAAGTTTAGTAGTAGGTGAGCTTCATCTTGTCTACCCAGGTGCTGTAGTCAGCCTGCTGGTAGTTGCCATCCATCTGATAGTTCACTGTTACGCCGCTCCATGTGGTGGCGGTGGAGGGGTAGTACCAGTTGAGGTAGTGCTTGCTGCCATTCAATGTCATGGCGATGTAGTGAAGCTTGTTGTCAGTGGTGCGCTCGAACTCAAGAACCACGTGGTTCCAGGTATTCGACTGCAAGGCGCCGCAGGAGACGCCGGTGGAGACCCACTTGCTGTTGACATTGTCCCAGATGTCCCATGAATCGCCGGCACGGTAGCTGCATTGGCTGCCGAAGATGTAAGAGCGGCCGTCAATGAATTGGTTTACGTCCCACTCTATACTCTGCGCGGCAGCCGCATTGTCAGTATAGAAGTACAGGTCATAAATGAAGTGGTGAACGTTGCGGCTGGTGGAAACCTGGCTCTCGTTCAGGATGTTCTTGTGCCAGAGCACGTCAGAGTAGGGAGTGCTGCCGCCGATCCAGTAGTGGGCGGAGGCGCCATCTAAGGATGGCGAGGTCACGCCCTGAGTCAGAGTGTGCGGAGCTGACGGCCCGTTGCCGCCGGCGCCCGCGCAGGTGTCACACGACTGCCAGCCGGAGGACTGGTCAAGGGTTACAGTAGTGCCGCCCGTAGGCGTGGGCGACGAGGTGCTACCGGAAGAAACCGTCACGGTGGTGGAAGCCTGATAGATGTTGCCCCCGCCGTCCCATGATTTGACCAGGAAGGTGTGTTTGCCGGCAGAGACGGTCAGCGTGGTATCTATCTTGCTGGAGTAAACCAAATATTGTTTGACGTTATCGACGTAAACGACGATGGAGGAGATAGGGTGAGAAGTCTGCGTAGTGGCAGAGGCAACCACATGAACCGATGTGGGGACAGTTGAACCATTCGCCGGCGAGCTGATAGTGACGCCAGCGAAACTGAAGACAGACGATATAAGAACGGTAAGGACAAGATTTAAAACTTTACGCAAGCTAAACCTCCGAAAATTTTGGCTATTGCTGATGAGTTGCGGTCGATCTTGCGGTGCGGCGACTCTGAAATTGCATGTTCTTGCGGCCGGAACCAAGAGTATTCGAGCAACCCCGGTGGCTCAATCGTATGTTGCTGAGTGGGAAGGTTCGCCAGAATCAGGTACTAGGCGCGGGTTAAGGATGGCCCCTAACCCGGGTGTTTTCCCTCATTTGCAAGCAGCAACTCTGGAACCAACCATGGGGGTGCCAAGGCCATCTAACAGCAGGTCATCCGGGAATCCAGCCTGCTATTCGAATGAAAGCCCATAAACCGACAATCAGAGCCACACTTGCCCTCGCCTTAATCACATTGTTCGCGCTGAACATGGCCGGTTGCGCGCAGAAGAATGCCGGACGACTGCTGCAGAGCGGCAAAAATACTCCGGAAGGCACTACTGTGCTGGCTGTTTATGAAGCATGGTTCGGCGAAGGCGACCATATCGATGTCGGCTATTCATGCCACGACAAAGTCGTGCTGGCTAAGCAGGTAGAAGAGGCCCAGAACATGGGCATCACCGGCTTTGTGGTGGATTGGTACGGGACGTCAAAGCCGTTCATCGATACGAGCTTTGCAGAGATGCAGCAAGTGGCTGCAGATAAGAACTTCAAGGTGGCATTGATGTATGACGAGATCGAGGACGACGCTTCTCACATGACGGAGAACGCGATCTCGCATTTGGATTACGCGTATCAAAACTACATTGGGCCGAATGCACCGAGCCACAGCGCTTATCTGACGTATGAGGGCCGGCCGATGATCTTTATCTGGCCCCGTGGCGGTAAGACGGATTGGGCTCGCGTGCGCGACCACTTGAACACGTGGGCGAAGCCTCCGCTGCTCATTTACAAGGATGAGCCCACGAAGTATGCCGATCTTTTCGACGGGCGTTATGCGTGGATCCATGCAGGCAAAGGTGGGTTCAAAGCTGATGGAAGCGATTGGGGCGAGGATTATCTTCAGAATTTCTACACGAAAATGAGTGCACAGGACCATAACAAGATCATTGTGGGCGCTGCGTGGAAAGGCTTCGACGATTCACGGGCAGCGTGGAGCGAAAACCGTTACATGGATAACCGCTGCGGAAAGACCTTTGAAGATACGCTACACCTGCCGCGAAGATATTTTTCGGCGTCTGATCCGCTTCCCTTTTTGCTGATCGCTACATGGAATGACCATGAAGAGGGCACAGCGATCGAACGAGGCATCGCGAAAGTACCACCGAGCAAGCGCGCGCAGAGCAGCAGCTGCAACGGCGACTGAGCCGCATCCTGGGGAGAGATCATGAGTCTGAATGTTTTGGTGACCGGCGGCGCGGGATACATCGGAAGCGTTGTGAGCAATGAACTGCTGAAGGCTGGACACCGTGTCACAGTGTTCGACAACTTGAGTCACGGATATGCGGAGGCGGTGCCGCAAGAAGCAGAGTTGATCGTGGGCGAGCTGGCGGACCAGCGGGAGATCAATCGCGTGCTCACGCGCGGAAAGTTTGATGCGGTCATGCATTTTGCCGCACTGATCGAGGCCGGCGAATCGATGAAGACGCCGGGCCCATTCTTTGAGAACAACACAGCGAACGCTTTAACGCTGCTGAACGCAATGACGGAGCACGGAGTGAAACGATTTGTATTTTCCTCCACAGCGGCATTGTTCGGCGATCCGAAGCGCACTCCGATCGAGGAAGACGACGAACTCAATCCGACAAATGCGTACGGGGAGTCGAAGCTTCTGGTGGAGCGGATGCTCGCTTGGCTGCACCGCATTCATGGACTGCGTTACGCTGCGCTACGGTATTTCAACGCCGCCGGAGCGACGGAAGAACGCGGCGAGTGCCATCAGCCTGAATCACACTTGATCCCGCTGGTATTGCAGGCGGCGGCGGGCACGCGTAAGAGCATATCTATCTTCGGCAGTGACTATCCGACGGAAGACGGAACGTGCGTGCGCGATTACATACATATTCTCGACCTCGCTTCAGCCCATGTTCTCGCGCTGGAAGCGCTCGGCGAGAGAGACAAGTTGATATACAACCTTGGCAACGGCAAGGGATACAGCGTAAAGCAAGTCATCGATGTGGCCCGCGAAGTCACCGGCAAGAACATCGAAGTGGTGGAAGCGCCACGGCGGCCGGGCGATCCGGCGGTGTTGGTGGCGAGTTCAGAAAAGATCAAGAAAGAGTTGGGTTGGACGCCAAAGTATGGCGATCTTTCGCAGATCATCAGAAGCGCCTGGGACTGGCGACAGAAGAATCCGAATGGTTACGCGCGCTATGACGAGCCCGTAAAAGTGGCGGGCTAGAACTCAAGCCGATTTTTGATCGGAAACAATGCGTTTCCGATGGCGAACTTGCCACAATGCGCTGAATACCAAAATCTCCAATAGCATCGTGTCTAAGACTGAGATCACGGTGTAGGCGACGAATTGCCTTCGCTCATCGTGCATCCAGTAATGCGGGTCTCGTGCGAACATCACACATGCAGGCACCGCGGCAATCGCCAACCCCACGGCGATCAGCGTGAATTTTCGTAATCCCAACACCGGCATCACGGCGAATTGTGCGCTCCTCTCCACTACGGATACGGAATGGCGCGCCACCATGCGGTAGAGCAGCCAAAACATCAACAGCATCCCGCCAATCGAACTGATGTCCTGAATAACGTCTGCAACATAGAGAGGGTTTCGCCAAGAGAAGTAGATCCGAGTAGCGTCAAGATGAAGCTGCTTAAGCGCCCACCCCCCATTGTGGGTGAATGAGTCCCAGACCAGATGAGTGGCAATACCGACCGATGCGGAGACGACGATGGCAATGAAGCGCGAGAATGGACGAAAATTAAAATCAGCCGACTGAGCCATCAGCCAAGGCTGGATACGGCGAGGCGCGAGAGAAATCATCGGCACTTTGACCAGTAGATGGAATACGAGCAGAGCGAGGAGCGTGGTCGGCAGGTAAACCAAGAGCGCCGCCGACCATGTGTGAGCGTGCGATTCTGCGAACGGCCTTGCCAAACGACCAGCGTCAGGCGCCATACTGCCGATGATGAGCGCGGAAAAGATCCCTATGCGCCGCAATGGCACTACCGCGAGCGGATGAGCTAAGGTAAACGGCACTGGTTATCTACCAGCTTAGCGCGAATAGCTGGGTTTGAAGTTGAAATCAAATCACATCGAAGCTCGAACGCAACACTCTATTCACTCTCAAGAGCGCATTCAACAATAAAAGCACTGCGTATTGTCTTGTGCGCTTGGAGATTCGCTCGATGCTCAACGCAAGATGAGGACTGCGACCTCGCAATTTTGCTGGTGTGATAACGACTGTGCGGAGCGTAAAAAGTTCTGAAGAGCTGCCCTCGACGTCGCCCGAACTTTGCTAAATACCTGGCCTGAGTCGGTCTTTTTCAGCCAGCCGCCGGCGAGGCCGGCATCGTCAGACAAGTAAAAGAACCGGTGGCCTTCCTTTATTAATTCGCGTGCAGACTGCAATTCCCCCATTGGCATAAAGTGCTCTGAACTGAGTGACTGCTGGGCTAGCCACGATAGTCCAGCGGGGTGTAGTTCCCCGACTCCGGGAACATCTCCATTGGAGTCTTCGGGACGAAACACGTATTGGGTAGCCGCTGTCGCGGGAAGAAAGCGGTTGACGGTCGCGCGCTGCGTGAACGAGCTCTGCACTGAATCCAGAAAAGAACGCATCCCCGAGAGCAAGCGATTGCCGACCGCCTCCCGCGCGTTCGCTTCCGCGGAAACCTGCAAGCGCTTCAGCCGGGAAACCCATCGCGAATTGGTGAGAACAATGCGATAGTTAGTGTCGATCCGATTGGCAAACTTTCTCTTGTAAACCTCGTCGCCGATGGAGAAGTCAAAGAAGCTAAGATCCTGCTCGAGAGCGTAAACCAGAAGTTTGTGCAACAGCACTTTTCCGGGCGAGTAGGCCCAATAGTCCACGTCGAATGTTGGCTTGAAGAACAGCATGCGTTCGTTAGTCTGGAAGCCGAAATGATATGCAATGTCCTTTTCGCCCACTCGCAAAACAGAGAAACGCAGCTCTTTCGACAGATCGAGCCTCTCCACGAGGGCGGCATATAGTTTGCGCGAGGATTCGTTTATGAACTGCCCACGCGGGCCTTCGATGGCTCTGCGGTTACTGTGCTGCTGGAAGAATCTCTGGAGGCATACGCGCGCAGCTTCTTTGGTCTCAATATGGTGAAACGTTATCTCGCCGAAACGCTGCAACCGCCGTTCATTCTGCTTGTTTCTTTTCCCGCCGTGCAGGCGCTCGTAGAGGCTCTCATCTCCCGCATGCATATCCAACGTAGGACAGATATAAACGGCACGCGCCGTTATATTTACCGGCAGACGTTTTTGGCCACGCAACGTTTGAAGCAAAAGAGAATGTTCGGGAATGTTGTCCAGGGCAGCCCAATCCCATTTGGAATCGTGCTTTTTAAGTTCCTGCATGATCAACGTGATGGCAGCGGAAGCATGCGGGCCTTCGCAAAGAATGTCACTGAAGTCAGAGTCAGTATGAGAAAAGAAGTGCAGTACTCCATCGCGAAGGACCAACGGCAGAATGGCTATGACCCGCGAGCCATCAAAAACAACAGGCGTGAAAACGCTATACGCCGAGCCGTGAACACTCCACCAGGCGCTGACGTAGTCAAACGAATTGAATATCTCGGGACGCGCGGCCGCATTCCAGAGCCGCTTCCACTCGGCTTCGAGAGCGGTGATACCGGAAAAATCCGTGATGATCTTGCAGTCCACGTTCACGCCTGAAGTATTCTCGAGTACGTCTCTACCAACCGCGCCGAAGTCGAAGCTAGTGCAAACTTCTCTGCCCGTAAGGCTGCTGCCACACTGAGACTCATTCGCTTTCCTGAGTCAGCAATAAGTGAGGCAATTGCACTTGCCAACGAGGCGGGGTCTTTCGTCGGGATGAGGACGCCTGCGTCGCCGATGGCTTCAGCATTTCCACCAACATTGGTCGCAACGACGGGTAAGCCGGCCGCGAGATATTCCAAAACGGAATTTGAAAAACCCTCCGATTCCGAACTTTGCACGGCGATATCAAATGCGCTGAGAAAACCGGGAATATCCTCTTGGCGGCCAAGCAATCTCAACTTGCCGGCAAGGTTCAATCGTGTGATAAGGGATTCTAGTTCTTGTTGGAGCGGTCCCTCGCCGATGATGACAAAGCGTGCTTCTGGATGTTGTTCCGCGACGATGCGTGCAGCCTCTATGAAATCATGCAGCCCTTTGACTGGGCGCAGATTGGAAACCATGCCGACCAGGATCATTTGCCCGGTAAGCCCAAGGCCGGTCCGGATAGAGACACGCCGCGATTCATCGCGTCTGAATCTTTCAATATCGATGCCGTTATAAAGCACGACAGCTTTCGAGCCGACAAAGAATTCGCTGTTGCGAGCGGCATCCACGACCGCTTGTGCGTTGGCAATGATGTGAGTGACGAAAAGATTGGCGCAGCCCTGCATGAACCCGCGAAAGGGCGACATCCAATAATTCAGGTTGCGCCGGCTGCCGATCACCACCGGAATGCCGGCCAATCGCGCGAGCACAGGCCCATAGAGATTCGATTCCGCGAAGAATGTTTGAACGACAGCGAACCTATGGCTGCGCATCCATTTGAAGAGCCGGAACGCCTTCCGGAGACCGAAAAGACGCGCTTGCGGATCAAACCGCGCGAAATAAACGGGGCAGCCGACGTAAGATGCTGCCGATTCCCAAGGTTCGCCCGAAGCGATACAAAGCTGGGGCTGAGCACCGGCTGCCGCCAGCGTTTTGATGATCTCGCGGATCTGTAGTTCGGTTCCACCGAGCGCATGATCTTTGTACACGATGTCGATCATGAACAATATTCGCTTACCCGCGAGCGCATCCTTCTGCGCTGGCTTGGCAAATGTTTTGCGCTTGGCAAGATACGAGCGCGTCAAAAGCAATTGACCGCGGGGGCTGGAGAAGCGCTTGTCTGGGCCATTCACAACGTCGTCCGCCAGGTGCATGCGCGGCAAACGGCAGCGGTCAGAGGCTCTGGAGATGGCGCCAAAATCGGTGGTGAAAGCCGCGCGATATCCGGCGTCAGCGACCGCCTGGGCGGCATCATCAGAATACATGCCGTTCGGATAAGCAAAATACTCAGAAGTCCTGCCGAGTTCCTGCTGCAATCTTTCTTTTGACCCGATGAGTTCGGTCATCATCAGGTCGCGCGTATTCACGGAAAGATTCAGATGCCGCCGCGTGTGGGATTCAAACCGGAAGCGATGTTTCTGCATCTCGCGGACCTGGTCCCAGGTCATGAAACTGCTTTTGGCTGGAGTTGTTCCCTTCTCTTCGCAGGCGTCCAGCACTTTCATTTTTTCGTCGAAGGGGAAAAGTTTGTAAAAACGAGCCAGGGCGGCATTGTCCGCTTTATCTTGATTCGTCAAAGGAGAGTTCCAAGCCGTGGCAAATCCGGCAAGCATATCAACGCATCTCGCGCGATCGGGGCCGTTCAAAACTCGAGAGATGCGTTCTTCCGGCAAGAGCTGATGGCTGCCGACGAGGTCGGTCGCCAAGAAAATGGTTGCGGGAATGTTATGCGATTTGAAAATGGGGAACGCGACACGATAGTTGTCTTCCCATCCGTCATCGAAGGTAAAAGTGCAGGCCGGCGATGGCCTGCTTGCGCCGGCCCCTTGCAACAATTCGGGCAGATCGAGGATGGGCATCCGCTTGGCCAGAAATGCGAGCAGAGCATCAAGAGATTCCGGGGTTATCGAGATGCCTTGGTTGTAGCAGGTGGCAAGTTCTTCGGCCGGGAGCACGCGATGAAGGGTGAAAACTATGCGTCCGCGATGCCGTAAGAACACGTCAGCTGCGGCGAAAAGGCCGCTTGAGCTGATGGCATTTATGAGCCTGAGCTTTTGGTTGGCATTCAATCGATGTGGGGGAAAATCCTAGGCGATTATACACATCCGGTAAACCGGTCTGACACGCCTGAAAAGCAAATTACTGGCGGACAGCGGCGCTTTCGTGCACGGCATTCTTGCGGATCGGACGGCACGGATTGCCTACCGCAACCTCATTGCTTCCGATGGGCCTGGTGACAACACTACCTGCGCCGATGATCGCATTGTCTCCAATGTTAGCCATGATGATGGCGCCTGTTCCGATCCAACAATTCTTGCCGATGTGAATGGTCTCAAAAGTTTTGGGCTGCTGCTGGAACGGGACATCGCCGGCTTCCATGCCATGCTGTCTTCCGCCACTGAGTACCGAAACGCGATCGGCAAGCATAGTGTCAGCGCCGATCTCAACGTACCCGAGGATGCAGTCGTAACCGATGTAGACCCGGTCGGAGATCACACAATCAGAATGCGACAAGCGGGTACCTAAGGAAAGAGCACAATCGAGCGAACAGCTTTTCAGCATGAAATGGTAATAACTGAGCCGGCAAAGGTAGCCCGCGAAACCGGGGATAAGGCTCAGGAAGTCACCATGCGTGGCGAACAAAACATCGCGCTTCATGATGGCGCGCGCGAGCTTCTCGCTTATCACGAGTGGCAGCACCAGCACCATCGCGATGCCGGTCAACAATCTTTTGATTATCTTTTTCATGAGGGCGCAGGAAACAAATAGAATTCATAGCAGAAATCAAGTCAAGCGAGATAATTCTTCCTTACGAGCGAATGGAAAACATTGCAATCGGTGAGGTCAAAGTCACCGCAGAGTACGGAACGGTGGCCCTGATCGAAGCGATCGCAGATGAGTGGCGAGCGCTTGCGGACCAGTCAGAGGTGGACCAGCCGTTCTATCATCCTGAGTTCATCGCCGGGTACGTGCGATTTTTTACTCCGGGCAAAGTCGTACTGCTCACTGCGCGCATCAATGGCGCTCTGAAAGCGG
>JAICWB010000143.1 GCA_025935035.1 Terriglobales bacterium | reverse complement strand
GCGCTTGAGAGCGCGTCTTCGATCTGGAACGCAGTGACGCCGAGGGCGGAGGCTTGGTCGCGATTGATGTCCACGTTGACCTGCGGATTTTTCATCTGCAAGTCACTGGTCACGTCCAGCAATTGCGGGAGCTTAGCCAGTTCCGCTTCGAGCTTGGGCGAGACTTCGTAGAGTTCGTCAGTATCGGCGGATTGAATGGTGTACTGGTATTCGCTCTTGCTGAGGCGGCCGCCAAGCCGGATGGAAGGCAACATCTGCATGTATCCATTGATGCCGACGACTTTGGCCATCTTGGGACGCAGGCGCTGCATGATGGCCTCGGCGGAATCTCTTTCATTGCGCGGCTTGAGCACCATGAAGATGCGCCCTTGATTGCCGCCGGAGATGCTTGAGCTTGTGGCCTTCACCCCGGGGTCATCGTCAATGACTTTCGCGATCTCCTGCTGCTTTTGGTACATCTCGTCAAAGGAAACACCCTGCGCTGCTTCGGTCGAGGTGAAGAGGAAGCCTTGGTCGTCATTGGGCAGGAAGCCGGTGGGCGTGATCTTGAATAGAAAAACGGTAGCCGCGAGAACGAGCACGGACACCCCGAAGGTCGCGAGACGATGACGCATCACGATCTTTAGGGTCGATTCGTATAAATGCAACGCGCCGTCAAAAACTTTTTCCGATGCACGATAGAAGGCGCCATGTTCTTCGCGCGAAGTGTGCTTGAGGAAGCGCGAACAGAGCATCGGCGTCAGGGTGAGGGAGACGAAGCCGGAAACGATGATGGATACGCCGATGGTGATGGCGAACTCATTGAGCAAGCGGCCAATGATGCCGCCCATGAAGATGACGGGGATGAACACCGCTGCCAGCGAGATGGTCATGGAGATGATGGTGAAGCCGATCTCTTTAGACCCGTCAATGGCGGCCTGATACGCAGTCTTACCCATCTCCATGTGGCGGACGATGTTCTCGAGCATGACGATGGCGTCGTCGACGACGAAGCCCACGCACAACGTGAGCGCCATCAGCGAGAGATTGTCCACGCTGAAGTTGAGCAGGTACATGACGGAGAACGTGCCTACAATGGACATGGGCAGCGCCAAGCTGGGGATGAGCGTTGCGGAAAGATTGCGCAGGAAACAGAAGATGACCATCACCACCAGGCAGATGGTGAGTATGAGGGTGAACTTTACGTCGCGCACGGAATCATTGATCGAGATGGTGCGGTCGAAGATGATGTCCATGTGCACGGAGGGCGGGATCTGTTTTCGCAAAAAGTCGAGGCGGGCCTTGACTGCGTCTGCTACTTCGACGGTGTTGGTGCCGGGTTGACGCAATACGGCAAGAGATATGCCGCGCGTGCCTGAATACCACTGCGCGATCTTGTCGTTCTCGACTGAGTCAGAGATCCGGCCGATGTCTTTCAGCCGAACGGGAGAACCGTTGCGATAAGCGACGACCAAATCCTGGAAGAGTGCCGCGTTGGTGAGTTGTCCGCTGGCCTGGATGGTGAATGCGTTGTGCGCGCCGTAAAGCGTGCCCGTCGGCATGTTCACATTGCCGCTCTGGATGGCGGTGCGGACTTCCTCAATACCGATCTTACGTGTTGCCATGGCGCGGGGATCGAGTTGCGCGCGCACGGCATACTTCTGCGTGCCGTTGACCTGCACCTGAGCTACGCCGCTGATGGTGGAGATCTGCTGCGCAATGGTGGTCTCAGCGTATTCGTCCACCTGTGAGAGCTTCAGCGTAGGCGAATTCATTGAGATGTAGAGCACGGGTTGATCCGCAGGATTCACCTTCTGATAGGAAGGCGGCGAGGGCATGTCTTGCGGCAGGTCTTTCTGCGTCTTGGCGATCATCGCCTGGACGTCTTGCCCAGCGGCATCAATGTTGCGGCTGAGGTTGAATTGGATCGTGATCTGCGTGCTGCCAAGCGTGTTGGTGCTGGTCATTGAGTCCACGCCCGCGATGGTCGAGAACTGTTTCTCGAGCGGTGTGGCCACGGCCGTGGCCATAGTGTCCGGACTGGCGCCGGGCACGGAGGCACTGACTTGGATGGTTGGAAAGTCTACGTTGGGAAGATCGCTGACCGGCAGCAGTTGATACGCGAAGATGCCGAAGATCAGGATGGCCGCCATCACCAGCGTAGTGGTGATGGGGCGGCGTATGAAAGTCTCAGTGATCACTGACCGGGCTCCGTGCTGTGCGGAGCCGGAAGGGCAGAGCTCGCGGCGTTCTTGCGTTCTAGCTTGACACCGTTGACGACGCGCAACTGGCCGTCAGTGATGACTTGTTCGCCGGGACGCAATCCGGAGGCGATGATGGTGTCATTTCCGTTGGAGCGCTGCACCGTCACGGGACGCATCTCTGCGGTCATGTCAGGCTTCACCACGAAAACGTATTGACCTTGTTGTCCGGTCTGGATGGCTTCGGATGGAACCACAATGGAATTGGGCTCCGCCGTGAGCACGAGGACGACGTCAACGAACTGGCCGGGCCACAGGCGGCGATCTTTGTTCTCAAACGTTCCCTTTAGCTTGATGGTGCCGGTGGTCTCGTCAACAGCATTGTCAATGAACGTGAGTTTGCCCTCGGCGGGGTTCGCGGTGTCACCGGAGATGATGGCTTGCACGTGCAAGGAGCCCGCAGCGGAATACTTCTTCACCGCCGCGAGTTGTTGCTCGGGAATGGCGAAGTTCACAAAGATAGGCTGGACCTGATTGATGGTGACGAGCGCGGGTGTGTCGTTCGCTTTGACGACGTTGCCTTTGTCGATGAGAAAATCGCCGGCGCGTCCGCTGATGGGAGCGTAGATCTTGGTGTATTGCAATTGAACTTTTGCGGCTTCGACGGCCTGCTTATCGGCTTCAACGCCCGCATCGGCTGCTTGGGATGTAGTGAGGAATTGATCGTAGTCTTGCTTCGCGACTACGCCTTCTTTGAGCAATGAAGCGTAACGGTCGGCTTGCACGCGATTATTCTTGGCTTGCGCTTCGTCATGCAGCAGGTTATTTTCCGCGCGTTTTAGGTCGGCTTCCGGCTGGCGCGGGTCAAGCTGATAAAGCAACTGACCTTGGCGCACCTCTTCACCCTGCTTGAAATGCACGTCAATGATCTGCGCATTGAGCATCGACTTGATGGCCACGCTCTGGTAAGCCTGCACATTGCCAATCGCTTTCACGGTCAGCGGAACTGTCTTCAATTGAACGGGAGCGATGGCTACGGGAACGGCAGCCGGGGGCGCTGCCGCTTTGGTGGCGTGTTGCGCACAGCCCGAAACGGCCAGAGCTAAACAAGCTGAGACAAAGAGAGCGGTATAAGAACGATTTCCGGTCATGATAAGTGGCAATTTCTAACCTTAATTTTGACGGTGACGGAGCCTGGTGGTCAACGCGGCCATTTGGGCTAATCGCGGCAGAAGCGCGACCCTTAGAGAAAAGATGATCGCGGTCTTCCAAACGGTTCAACCGCCTGTTAATTAAGCCTTTACTTTACACAAACCGCGCGAGTCTGAATGTAAAGAGACGTTAACGAATGAACCAGTTGCTAGTGGCTA
Organism: Terriglobales bacterium; assembly: GCA_025935035.1. Classification (GTDB taxonomy): domain Bacteria; phylum Acidobacteriota; class Terriglobia; order Terriglobales; family Acidobacteriaceae; genus JAICLA01. The sequence goes on along the minus strand of JAICWB010000143.1, from coordinate 3,598 downwards.
GTGACTAGTGGCTAGCAAGACGAAAATGCTGCTTTGGACGCAAGCGTCGGTGGGTTAAGCCGAATCTCGCGCTTGAATGCCTGGATAACTTAATCCCTGTCGCCCACATCCAGAAAGAATAGACTTATGGCGATGAAAGAACACACTTACGACGGCAAGGTCAGCGGTCCGCAAGACGCTGGCAAGAACGGCGATCAAGGCAAAGCTAAGGGTGGGAATGGGCACCACCCTGGAAACAGTTGGAACGCCAACGAGGGTCCGCATCACGCGCCTGACGATATTAAACATCCAATAGATCAGCGGCCTACCGACGCGCAAGGACCGACGAGTTTCACTGGTCTGAAGTTGGAGGCGCCCGCCGGTTACGCAGCGGGACTGCCGGGTGTTCTTCGCTCGCTGAAGCATCTTGGGATGGACCATTCGGCCGTGCGCGGGTCTCGCGCATTGACCGTGCTCAACCAAAAAGATGGCATCGATTGCATGAGCTGCGCGTGGCCAGAGCCCGATGGTGAACGCCGCATGGCTGAATTCTGCGAGAGCGGCGCGAAGGCCGTGGCGTGGGAGACAGATTCCCGGCGGGCCACGCCGGAGTTTTTTCGTGACAATCCCGTAAGTGAACTGGCATTGCGCTCTGATTTCTGGCTGGGTCAGCAAGGACGCATCGAGCGTCCGATGGTCTTGCGCGAAGGCGCTCCGTGCTACGAGCCTATCACGTGGGACGAGGCTTTCAAGTTGATCGCGGATGAGCTTAATTTGATGGAAAAGCCTGACGAGGCCATCTTCTATACCTCAGGACGCACGAGCAATGAAGGCGCATTCGTGTATCAGTTGTTCGCGCGGCAGTTTGGCACGAACAATCTCCCTGACTGTTCGAACATGTGCCATGAGAGCTCGGGGTCGGCGCTTACGGAGGTCATTGGGATCGGGAAAGGCACAGTCACGTTGGAAGATTTTCTGCATACGGACTTGATCTTGATCCTGGGGCAGAATCCTGGGACGAACCATCCGCGCATGCTTACTACGCTGCAGAACGCGAAAGAGAACGGCGCGAAGATCATTGCAATCAATCCTCTGTATGAAGCCGGACTGCTGCGGTTTAAGGATCCGCAGGAATTCAAAGGCATCTTTGCGGATGGCATTGAGATCGCGGACATGTACCTGCAGGTGAAGATCAACGGCGACATGGCGCTGCTGAAGGGAATCATGAAAGAGCTGCTGGCCATGGAAGAGGCCGCGCCGAAGACGATCGTGGATTGGCAATTCATCAAGGAAAAGTGTGCGGGGTGGGACGAGTTTGTTGCGGCGCTGGAGCGCGAAGAGTTTGGGCCGCTGATTGCGCAGTCTGGCATCACGCGCGAGCAGATGCGCGAAGCGGCAGAGATGATCGCGGCGAGCGACCGCGTGATCGCTTGCTGGGCTATGGGGCTTACGCAACACAAAAATGCAGTGGCGACGATTCAGGAGATCGTGAACCTTCTGCTGATGCGCGGCAGCATTGGACGCGAAGGAGCCGGAGTGGCGCCTATCCGCGGGCACTCTAATGTGCAAGGCGACAGGACGATGGGGATCTGGGAGCGTCCGAAGGATGAGTTTCTGGATAAGTTGCGCGACGAACTCGGTTTTGAGCCACCGCGCCGGCATGGGTATGACGCGGTGGAGAGCATCAAGGCGATGCACACCGGCAAGATCAAAGTCTTCTTCGCGCTGGGTGGGAATTTTTTATCGGCGACGCCGGACACGGAATACACCGCGGAGGCGCTGCGCAATACGCACCTCACAGTGCATGTGAGCACCAAGCTTAACCGGTCACATTTGGTGACAGGACGCAGTGCGCTGATACTTCCCTGCCTTGGACGCACGGAAGTGGACAAGACTTCCGTCGGCGAACAGTTCGTGACCACGGAAAACTCGATGGGCGTGATCGAGATGTCTCGCGGGCGGTTAGAACCGGCGTCAGAGTATTTGTTGTCAGAGCAGGCCATCATCTGCAAACTGGCAAAGGCCACGCTGGGCGAGCGGACCAACATTGATTGGGAAGGCTTGGCGAATGATTATGACAAGATCCGGGAGATGATCGCGCGATGCGTGAAGGGTTGCGAGGATTACAACGCAAAAGTTCGCAAACCGGGCGGTTTTTATTTGCCGAACAAACCGCGCGAAGCAAACTTCGAGCACGCCAAAGACGGCAAAGCGAATTTCACCGCGCACAAGCTGCCTGATCATTCGTTACGTGAAGGTGAACTGGTGATGATGACCGTGCGCAGCCATGACCAGTTCAACACGACTATCTATGGGCTGGATGACCATTATCGCGGCGTCAACAATGAACGTCGCGTGATCTTCATGAACGTGGCTGACATGGATGAACGTGGATTGACGGCGGGAGACGTGGTCGATCTGACCAGCGAATATGACGGCTTTGTACGCACGGCAAAGCATTTCATTGTTGTGCCGTACCAGGTGCCTAAGATCAATTGCGCAACGTACTTTCCTGAGACGAATAATCTGGTGCCGGTGAGTGAAGTGGCGGAGAAGAGTAATACGCCGGTGTCAAAGTTTGTGAAGATACGGGTTAAGAAGACTAGCGAGCCGGGAGTGCGGGTTAGTGCGGATTGGATCCAGTAGAACAGCCGTCAGCATTCAGTCGCGGGTAGCGTGGCATGCGATGGAATCTATTTCGTCGCGTGTTGGTGGATCCGCACGTGTACCAAAATCTTCTCTGCATTCTCTGCCACCGGGCGATCGCCGCTCAGAACGATGTCGGCATACTGCTTTGTCGGATTGATGTACAAATCCATCATGCCGCGGACAGTGGCTTCGTACTGTTGCAGCACGGACTCTTCGGTGCGGCCGCGCTCTTCGATGTCGCGCTTGATGCGGCGGCCGAGGCAGAGCTTGTGTCCGGCTTCCACGAAGACTTTGGTGCCGTAGAGTTCGCGGATGTGGTCCCAGACCAGGGCGAAGATACCTTCGACTATCAAGTACTCGCCCGGAACTACGCGCTCAGTCTCTTTGGCGCGCGTGTGTTGGGAGAAATCATAGACGGGACGCACGATTGATTCGCCCCGCGCTAACGCGTGAAGGTGTTCGCTGAGAAGTTTCGAGTCAAGCGAATCGGGATGGTCGAAGTTTGACTTCGCGCGCTCTTCCCAGGTGAGGTGCGCCAGGTCGAAGTAGTAGGAGTCGAGGGAGAAGATCTGCGCGCCGATGGCTTCGGCGACTTTGTGGGCGATGGTGCTTTTGCCCGAGCCGGATGGGCCGGCGATGCCGATCAGGTAAGGTTTTCGGTTATCGGTCATCGGTTGTCGGTGGAACTCTGGTTATCGGTTATCGGTTGTCGGTCATCGGTTTGGCTCTCGGCTCTCGGCTTTCGGCTCGCAGCAAAAGCGATGGCGCCTTGCGCCACCAAAACCCACCTGCGAAAAACGCGCAGGTGGGGCACCCATCATAGTCTTTCGACGTCTGCGGCGATCTTCGGTATTACCGCCGTGAGCAACGAGATGAATTGTCCGCGGACTTTCTCGCCTGTCTCCAGAACTTCTTTGTGATCGAGCGGGGCGCCCATGCCTGCAGCGAGATTGGTTACGCAGGATATGGC
>JAICWB010000303.1 GCA_025935035.1 Terriglobales bacterium | reverse complement strand
GCAACGGCTTCCACCTTTTCGCGAAAGCGGAAAAGCTGTTCGCCCATGCGGATGATGTCGCTGTCGCGCATCGTGTAAGTCGCGATGAGCCCGATGAATACGCTGCTCACCCCACTTATGTCTTCAATGAAAAGCTGGTCTTTCTCGACGGAGAAACGCGCGTGTGATGGCGCCATCTTTTCGTCTTCAGGAAACTGGACATCGCCGCGAAGGCGCCCGACCTCAAGCTTGTCATCCTTGAGCTTGTACTGGTCGCCGATAGAGCCATCTTTCAGCACGCGCAGCAGCTTGAAGCGCGGCACCGCCAACGCCTTCGAGCTCGACATGACGATGGTGTGTGCCGCCGCCCGCTTCGGCTGCAAGCGTTCGGTCCATTGCACCTCGTAAAGCTCGCGATTCTCGCCTTTGCCTTTGAGGGCGAAGCGTCCGAGAGGGAAGAGCTTGAACTCGCCGCTGCTGTTTACCTGTTCGTAGAGGGCGTCAGAGATAACGATCTGTTCGGGAGCGCCAACACTTTCCACGCGTGAAGCGACGTTCACCACGTCGCCGAACACGTCATCCTGCCGAACAATGCCCGGTCCGTAGTTCAACCCGATGCGGATGGATACGCGGTCTTGCTCGGGTTTCAATTGGCTATCTTCGTAGATAGCCTTCTGCATCTTGATGGCAGCGCGCACTGATTCCAGGCAGTCGTCAAAACTTGCCATCACCGCGTCGCCGATCTCTTTGATCACCCGTCCGCCATGCTCGCGCACGATGTCGCCTATGGCGTTGTTGCAGGTGGAGACCATGAGCAGGCCGGCAGCGTCGCCGTAGCGCTCAAAATAAGAAGTAGATCCCTTGATGTCAGTAAAAAGAATGGTGACATTGCGCCGGAATTTCTCCAATTCCGCCGCTGCGGCTGCCTGGTTTCCCACCGAACCCAGCAACTGGCTGACTGTCGTCTTCTTCTTGTCCATGCGTTATCGGGTCAATGAGAACAAGCTTCCGCCTACCGCAAAGGCGGTTGCGCAACCACAACTTTCCGCTTTTCTGGTGCGTGCCGCAGTTTACCGTATCCCTGCAAATGTGCCAATGTCAGTTTTTCTTGACGCTTGTTTGCAGCCCAAAGCGATCTAGGTGCTTAATGCTTTGTCCTAGATAAAGCAGGATTTATTGCTTAAGTGGCACCTTACCCCACAAATATGGTTTGACGACGCCCCAAGTTGTTATAGACTTCCGACGGCTTCCTCCCCTGTAACACAGAAGTACTAAGAAGATTCAGCAGCAGTGTGTGTGCATTCGTGCGCATGCGCTGGTGCCGGTTTTTACTCCCAGTTTTGCTTTTTTGAGGAATAGACCCAATGTTCAGAACAGCGTTCCGTGGCTTTACATCGACGATCACTCTTGTTGCCGCAGTACTAACCCTGAGCGCGACCTCGGTTGGCGCCAGCGATAACAACAAGAAGCCCCTCACCGTCAGCGTGTCTGCGCATTCCGCCGCACCCCCGGCTAAGTCTAAGGCCGTGGATGCCATGGGCCATGTGCCGCTCGCTCTTGAAGCCAACAACGGCCAGGCCGACTCCCGCGTACAGTATCTTTCGCGCGGCGCCGGTTACACATTGTTCCTCACTCACGATGAGGCCGTGCTCACGCTGACTAATACCAAGGGCCGGCCCGATGTACTACGCATCATACTCGCCGGCGCAGACGCAAAGTCCAAAGTGAGCGCTCTGGAGCGGCTCGGCTGGAACACTAATTACTTCATCGGCAAAGATCGCTCGAAGTGGCGTACTGACGTTCCCAACTACCGCAAAGTCCAGTTCGACTCCGTTTATCCCGGCGTCTCCCTGGTTTATTACGGCAACCAGCGCCAACTGGAGCATGACTTCGTAGTCGCTCCCAATGCCGATCCAAAGCTGATCGCGATGGAGATAGCGGGCGCGAAGGCTCTGTCGGTCGATCCGAACGGCAACCTCGTCATCACCACGCCGCGTGGCGACGTCAAGTTTGAAAAACCAGTCGTCTATCAGGATGTGAACGGCGTCCGCAAGGAAGTCGCCGGAAAGTTCCTGCTGCGCGACAAAAAGAGCGTAGGTTTCGAGATCGCCTCATACGATAAGACCAAAGCGCTCATCATTGACCCCGTCATCAACTTCGGAACATTGCTAAGCAACAGCGCCGCTACCAACGCCACGGGAATCGCGGTGGATGCCTCCGGCAACACCTACGTGACCGGTGTGACTTCGACCGACTCTTTCCCTGCTCCTTTGCCGGGACCTCCGGTGGTGCTCGGTGGCGGCGGAGCGGACGCATACATCGTGAAAGTGGCGCCTAATGGTTCTTCGCTCGCGTACCTGACCTTCATTGGAAGCAGTGCTGACGATGCCGTGAGTAGCATCGCGATCGATGCCACCGGCAACGCATACATCACGGGCAAGACTCCCTGCAACGCGGGGACTACCGATTTTCCTACCAGCTCTGCTCCTTTTCAGGCAAACACTTCGTGCCCGGGCACTTCGGCGGCCTTCCTCACCGAATTGAATAGCGGCGGTAACGCTTTGCCCATGAGCACACTTTACGGCGCGGATAATGACACCCAAGGCAATGCCATCTCTCTCTTCGATACAGGCGCTGGAGTCGAAGCGTTCCTGACCGGTTCAACTACGGCGACTGCCTTGCCCTTGAACAATAACCCTCAGTTCAACACCTTGCAGGGCGTGCAGGACGCGTACCTGGCGCAACTCAATACAGCGGTTGTTGCCGTGCCCGCAGGCGGTGCGACTTGCGATGGCGCAGGCACTGACACGATTGACTTCGGTGTGGCACACAACTTTGTGGTCGGCGAGCAAGTGATCGTGCAAGGCGTAATCGCGAACGGCGGGAACGCAGGGACCACAGTGTGGAATACGCCGGCTGCGTCGCACACCACCATCACCAACGTGGTGGGCACTACGATCAGCTATGCGGAAGTGACCTGCAGCAACGCCGGCGATACCGGTGGCGGCGGTACGGTCAGCGGCGGCCTGGTCTATGCCACCTACCTGGGCGGCGCCGGCGATACCACGCAGGGCACGGCGATCGTCGCTACTGGTTTGACCAACGTATATGTCGGCGGCAGCGGCGGAACGAACTTCCCGGTGATCAACGCCGTCTCGCAGACGGTTTTTGGTGGCGGCTCTACTGACGGTTTCGTCGCTCAGATGGATCCTACCGCGGGCATCAACGCCATCG
>JAICWB010000107.1 GCA_025935035.1 Terriglobales bacterium | reverse complement strand
GCATACATCGCACCTTCCGTCTCAAGATCGCGGATGGTAGTGAACCCATGCTGCAATGCGATGTTCGCATTGCGCGCCGCCAGGATCGCGCGATAGGGACTCGATTCTTTCAGAAGCTGCTCGTCGTAATCGGCCGCAGTCACATCGCCCTGAAGCAAAACGTGGGTATGCGTGTCGATCAATCCAGGCAGCAGCGTCGCATTCCCCAGATCGATGACTTCGACCCCAGCCGGTGCACTTCCACCGCTAGTGACTGAGACGATCTTGTCTCCCTCGACCACCACCACTGGATTCGCGATCGCTTGGTCACTCTTACCGTCGATCAACCGGGCAGCGCGAATGGCAACGCGTTTCGGCGGCTCTTGGGGCTTGTTCTGCGCGAATGTGGTTGTGCAAGCAAGCAGAAGCAGAAGCGAGATCAAGCGGCGCATGATTAAATCCTCCACGAAATCAGAAACCTCATTTAGATGATCGCAACACGTGCCCACTACCTGCCATCGCGTTGGATGTTTACCCGAAGATCGACGTGCCGCGAACCATCAATGGCAAAAGAGTGCGGCTTTAGTTCTTTATCAATCTCTTGCCGCAAAACATCTGACGTCTTGCCCGCCGGTGACAATATCTGGTTCCCGGCCGCCGCAGTCATCTCTATCACGGGGATGCTCATCTCGTCAGCCCCATTCGCATCCTCTAGGTTTCCCAGCGTGTCGGGATGGCCCGCATGGTTTCCCGCGTCATTCACCACGATCATCCCCAGCGCGCCGTGGTTCTTGGCGTTGATCGCTTTGTTGGCGACGTCTGCATATCGCGCCAGCCGAGTGCTATTGAAGATACTTTGTTTGTCGTTTTCCTGCGGTTCGTGACGCAGAACGATCACCACTTTGCCTTTGGCATCAATGCCTTCATAGTCGTCGTACTTGAGTTCAGGCGCCGTGATCCCGTATCCGGCGAAGGCCAGCGTCGCTGTCACCTGCGCATTGGCAGAGATACTCAGCGGAACAAAATCCTTTTCCAGGATGAACAAAGTGGCCTTGTCGCCCGTGCCAAGCGCGAGGTAATTGCCCATTCCCAGCTTTGCACCGGTGTTGATCACCGCGTGCAACTGCTGGCCATAAGATCGAGGCCCATTCTGCCTTCGACTCTGCGCATTGGCGCATATGAATGATGTGCAAAGTATGGCTAGGCAAAGCCGGCCTCTACGCGGGATCGCTATCTTCTGCATTGTTTTCTGAAAGTCTTAGGCAGAAAAGATTATAAGGCGACGCTGAGAAGATTTTTTGGCGTTCGCGCACATGCCAACCATTCCTAATGGAAGTCGGTTTCCGCTCAGCGGCCGTCACGATGCGGCAGTACGATTCGCAATCCCACTCGCCCGCCGATGCCCGCACCGATCTGCGGCGTCGGCGTCAATGCGGTAAGTTCCCGATCATTGGTGAGGTTTGTCCCAGCAACGAAAAGTGTCACGCCGCTGGCAAAATGTTTTGCCAGCATCGCGTCCAGTGAGAATGCGCGCCCCAGCGCGAATGTATTTTGGTCGTCGTCAAATTGATTTCCACTCGCCCGGCCTTGTGCGGACAAGCTCCATTCTCGTGCGTTCCACGCGGCCTGGAAGGTGAATGCCTGTGCGGGAACCTGCGGCACGCGCTTGCCCACAAGCGTCACGTCGGCAGGGAAGTCTTGCACGCTCGCGCGTGTGTATTGGTAGCCCACATTCCAACTCAAATGCGCAAAGCTCTCCGCCCCCGCGTTCAACTCAAGGCCCCGACTGGCAGTCTCGCCCAGATTTTGACGCTCTCGCGTGATCAGAGCAGGGGTCGACTTCAGCGTCACGTTCGCTACCGGGTCCTGCACTTGATATGCAAAGCCGGTTGCGCGGAACCGAACACGGTGCACCGTCGCTACGATCCCGCCTTCGCCGCCGTACAGTTGTTCCGCGCGCAAGCCATCATTCGCATTTGTCACAACATTTCCCAACCGGAATGAGCGATACAGTTCATTCAAAGTCGGTGCGCGGAATGCGCGCGACCCCGCAAACGTCAGGGCCAGGGAATCATTGAGCCGCACCAGCATCGAAGCATGCGGACTCACAAAGTTGTAATCTTTGTCCGCGAATGGCGTCGTCGTCACCACGCCGCTTGAAAGCGGCCTGCTCATGCTGGCCGCATTCACATTCGCCCAGTGGTCCACTCGCGATCCGGCGCCGAATATCAATCGCGTCCCCGCGCGGATCGTGTCCTGCGCGAAGAACCCAAAAGAATGCTGGATGCCGCCGGAGGAAGTTTTCACAGTCGCGTTTCCCGCTGAGAATCCTTCTTCCAGGCTGAATCCACGCACGTCTTGCGCATCGCCGCCGAAGGTCCATTGCTGATGGTGCGCCGCCGAGTTCGACCACTGCAGCCCACCGCCCAATCGTTGCGCCGGCACGTGCTGCAGTCGCGTCAAAGATTCCGAGTCGCGATCAGCGGCCACAGAAGAAAACGATTGGTTATAGCTTTGCCCACTGCCGAATAGCGTCCCGCTCACCAGCCCGCCCTTGAAAGCTTGCGTCCAGCGCGCGTCTCCTTCCGCAATGTTCGTGTCATTCGTCTGCAGCAGTGTTCCGTTGTTGCGTGACTCATGAAAATACATGCCTGTCACGTCCATCGAGCCGCCCTCGTAGCTGCGGCCCACGGTCATCACCGCATTCGTATCACGCGATGCGGCCGGCGAGTCCACCGCGCCCCGCATGTCGTTAGGTGTTGCAATGAATCCGTCCGTGCTATATCCGCCGCCGCTCCCGCTCACCGTCCACCTGCCAAAATCTTTTCCCAGGAATGCTGATCCTTCCGGCGTGGATCGCGTGCCGCCAGATGATTCCAGCACTAACCAAGCGTTCGCCGGCTTTTGGGGAAACACTTCGATCACGCCGCTCAACGCGGTGCTTCCGTACAGTTCTGACGCTCCGCCTTGCAGCAACTCCACGTGTTCCATCGCCGCTCTCGGCACGCGGTCCCAATAGACCCAACCTCCGAACGGATCATTCAATGGCACGCCATCGTTCAACACCAGCGTCCGGCTCGCTCCACTCGCGCCGATACCGCGAAACGAAACGCCTTGCGACGTCGGGTTCGCTGACAAACTATCAGACCTGCGGAACAGATTGAATCCCGGCGACTGCCGCAACTGATTGTCGAGCACAAAACTCGCTGACTCCCGCAACCGCTGCTCGTCCATCAGCGTGAGCGACTCGGCAGTCTCGTTCACCGCAGCTTCAGATCGTCGCGCACTCACAGCGATCTGTTGCCCCGCATCTTTTGCGCGTAACTTAACGATGACTTCACCCGAGTCGGGTACCGCCATCACTTCATCGGCGAATCCTGCAGCGCTGACTCGCACTCTCCACCCAGAGACGCCTGCTCCAGAAACGTCGATCGCGAAGGTGCCATCTGCTGCACTCTCCGCAAACTTGTTCATGCTCGCATGCGTGACTTCGACTTTGGCGCCTCTGACTACGGCTCCGCTCGCGTCAATCACCACTCCGCGGATCGTCTCCGCCGAAGCCGCTATTCCAAGGAACAAAACGGCCACTAACATCGCCACACGCACCGCTGCCAGATGAACTTTTCGCATGATTGAAGGATGATGACGGGGCCGGAACTTCTCGCACCGTTAGATGCCGCATCACGGCCCGTCGGCCCGAAGCTTTACAATCGCAAAATACCTAGTAACTCCTTCATAAACTACATCTGCCCGGAATTACTCAGTCACTAACGAAAATCCCACGAAAGCTGTTGGGATCCATCTGCGCCAATCTGTCCAGCCGCCGCTCCCGCCCGCTGACAACCTGTCCAGCCAACCCATCCGTCGGCCATTTATGCGCAAACATTAGCCTTTAATTTCAATCACTTAACTAAAGTTTCGTTTGGTGACCAGGGTGCACTAAGAGAGGCGGGAAGTATTGTCCCGATTCAAAATCTGTGAAGGGAAACAACTATGAAAAGCAGCACAAAAAAGTTGGTTCTTACGCTCCTGGTTATGGCTGCGGTGTTTGGTCTCGCGGTCACATGCAGCGCTAGCGCTGTATGGGGTGGTTAAACCTGGCAAGTCAGCAGTCTGAACAAAGTTCAAGACGGAGAGATTAGGAAAATGGGCAAGACTAAAAAAATTACAGCGATGGGAGCATGGCGGAACCTGATGTTCCTCCTTGTTCTCGCGATGCCGTTTGCGGCGTACGCGCAGAGTGACAACGCTCTGTACCATCGCACTAACAATGGCAGCCACCTGTCGCCGGAACTGCAAGCTCTTGCAGATTCCTCCACAGATGGTTATGTGGATGTCATCGTTCAATTCGACCAGAAATACACCTCCGATATGGAGAACGATCTGTCGAAGAACGGTGCCGTCCGGTTTAAGAGCCTTGGTCTGGTGAACGGAAATGTGTATCACGTCACCATCAAGCAGCTTCGCAAGCTCGAGCATAGCAAGCACGTTCTGTACATCACCCCGGACCGTAAGACCTCAATGTCGGCTACCACTGACACGGCTTATGTGGCCCAGACCGTTAACGCGACTCTGGCCCAGAGCTATGGTTATGACGGTACCGGCGTCGGCGTCGCCGTCATTGACAGCGGCGTTGGTTCGCATCGCGACCTGCAGAACAAGAACAACACTGGCACTCGCGTGGTCTACAGCGAGAGCTTCGTGACCGGACAGAATGCGAATGACGTCTATGGTCACGGTACGCACGTCGCCGGCATCATCGCCGGTAACGGCTACTCTTCGAACGGTACCTTCAAAGGTATCGCTCCGAACGTGAACATCATCAACCTGCGTGCGCTCGATAACAATGGCGGTGGTAATGACAGTTCAGTCATCGCGGCCATCAATCGTGCTATCCAGTTGAAGAGCCAGTACAACATCCGCGTCATTAACCTGTCGTTGGGCCGTCCGGTGTATGAGTCTTATACGCTGGATCCTCTTTGCCAGGCCGTTGAACAGGCGTGGAAGGCCGGCATCTTCGTGGCAGTCGCCGCCGGTAACAACGGACGCGACAACACCTACGGCACCAACGGCTATGCAACGATCGATGCTCCTGGCAACGATCCTTTCGTGATGACGGTCGGCGCCACTAACACCAACGGCACTCCGAACCGCTCTGATGACACCATGACCAGCTTCTCTTCCAAGGGACCTTCGGTCGTGGATCACATCGTGAAGCCGGACGTAGTCGCTCCGGGTAACAACGTCACCTCGCTGCAGGTACCGGGCAGCACGCTCACCAATCTTCTGTCGGGCGACGTCATCATGGGCACGGTTACAAACACGATAAGCTGCTTGCTTGGTTGCACCAGCACCAGCTTGCCAAACGGTTACCTCACCATGAGCGGCACCAGCATGGCGACTCCGGTCGTTGCCGGTACTGCTGCTCTGATGATCCAGAAAGACTCCACTCTTACTCCTGACCAGATCAAGGCGCGCATCATGAAGACAGCCGGCAAGCTGGGACGGACTTACGGTCGCGCCCAGGACCGCCGCGGTAACGTTTATACCAATCAGTATGACGTGTTCACCGTCGGCGCCGGCTACCTTGACACTTGGGCCGCTCTGAACAACACCGATAAAGGCACTGGCTACGCATTATCGCCGGCTGCTTTCATCTCAACTGGTGGTCAGATCGTGTTCCAGGGTTCTCCTATTTCGCACGGCATGTCAGTCATCTGGGGCGACTCAGTGATCTGGGGCGCCGATGCTCTGTCGGCCAACTCCGTGATTTGGGGTACGTCAGTGATTTGGGGCAACGACGTGATCGATTCCAACTCCGTCATCTGGGGCAACTCAGTGATCTGGGGTGACACTAGCGTTGCGGACACCGCTTCCAGCGTCATCTGGGGTGACTCAGTGATCTGGGGTTCTGATGCTTCCATGCAGGGTCTAAGCGCGGATGACGATGACGTTCCCGTGGGCACGTCTCCTATCATCCAGTAACAGTATCGCCGAGAGCGCGCCATTTAAGGCGGCTCTCAGAAAGGGATAAGACAATGAAAGTCTCAACTTCAACGAAAGCGTTCATTGGCTTGATGGCTGCGGCAAGTTTGTTCGTGCTCTTCCAGGCGTTCAACCTCCGCACCTCCGTGGAACTTCCACGCTTCCTGGCGATACTGGCGCTGACGCTGGTCGCTGCGAGGTTCAAGGTGTCGCTTCCCGGTCTGAGTGGCAGCATGTCTGTCACCCTGCCGTTCATTCTTGTATCGCTCATCCAGATGAGCTTTGCGGAAACCTTGATCATCACAGTCGGTTCAGTGTTGGTTCAGAGCTGGGCAAGTGGTCGTCAACCCAAGCCGATTCAAGTCCTGTTTAACGTTTGCAACGTAGCGAATGCCATCGGACTGGCTTATTTCGCGATTCACATGGGACGCGTGCAGTCTTACGCTCCCGTTGCTGCAGTGCTCGTGGCGGTTGCCACCACTGTGTACCTGCTGGCGAACACACTCTGCGTCGCGGCCGTGATTGCTCTTACTGAGAGCAAGAACTTCTTCTCCGTGTGGCAGGAAGTTTGCCTGTTGTCATTCCCGTACTACGTCGTCAGCGCCGGTCTGGCTACGATGGTCTTGAGCATCAATGTCTACTTCGGACTTGAGTCCTCGATCGCCGTCCTGCCCGTCGCCTTCATGCTGTTCCAGTCGTATCGCCGCTTCTTCCGTCAGCCGCAGAAACAAACCTCTGCCGGCCTCGGAATGGCGAATGCCACTGCGAAAGCAGCTGTGACGAACGCCTAGTACGAATCACTCCTGAAGTCCGCAAGGACTTCAGGAAGTAGCACATTGCAAGCGGCGTCCCGCTGTTCTGATCCCTGACCGGACTCACGAGAGACAGACGCCGCTTCCTCAAGTTGTTTCATCCCGCCTCGGCACCTTAACTGGTGACGGGGCGGTTTGATTTTGCACTCCCGTAGCTGGCTATTTCTTCTGGGTCCCGTCGCACTGCGATATATCAAATTCTGGAATATCGGGTAAGACACCTAAGCCCCTACTATTAAAAGACATAGCAGCTGGCTCCTCCCCTTTGGGACAAAATATATGAAATCAGGGATGTTCTTCTAAGGAACTACGGAAAGGTATAGCTCTCAAAGCTCCGTCCGTTAAGAATCAGTGAATTATCGTTAGCAAATTTGGCTAGTCAGTTGCACTATCCAGCAACAATCTTCCCCACCCCAAGTTTTGCAGAAGTTACTCTTTCAGGAGGAAACATGAGAAACACCCTACCCAGTGGGCGTTCGCCACGGCGATTTGTCCAGAGTCTGGCTCGATTTGCCGGACTATTACTGGTGTTAACGTTCTTGGCGACCTTCGCTCTCGGTCAAACGACCTCAAGGATCGAAGGCCGAGTCGAAGACACCACCGGTGCCGTTATTCCGAATGCAAAAGTGGTGGCCACAAACCTCAAGACCCAAGCCACCAGTGAGGCAACATCGAACGCGCAAGGAGTCTTCGTGATTCCCGCGGTAGATGCGGGCGACTATATCCTCACCGCCACAGCTTCAGGGTTCCAAAAGGTTCAGGTGAAAAACTTCACCGTGAACGCAGCATCCACCGCCACGCAGGTCATTAAGCTGCCTGTCGGCCAGACGACTGAAAACGTCATCGTCGAAGCCAATGCGGAACAGGTCCAGACGACTGATTCTCAATTGGCGCATACAGTCACTATGCATGACATTGACATTCTGCCTTCGTTGGCCAGAACGCCGATCACACTCGCGGTCTTCCAGCCAGGCGTCCAGTTCAATTCGGGTGACAACTCTTTCTCCCACGTCAACGGACAACGCGGCGGCAGCAATAACTCCACGCTCGACGGCATCGACGTCAACGACTCTCTGGTTCCGCGTCTTGGACTCTCGCTCACGGCGAACAACACTGATTCCATCGGCGAGTTCCGGATCGTGACCGAAGGCGGCAAGGCCGAATACGGCCGCAACGCCGGCGCGCAAGTGGAAATGGTCACCCGCTCAGGCACCAACAAATTCCACGGCAACGCATTCGACTATCTTCGTAACACAGACTTGAATGCCAACGATTACTTCAGCAACAAGACCGGTATCGCTCGTCCAAAGTTCATCCAGAACATCTTTGGCGGTTCTTTCGGCGGTCCGATCAAGCATGACAAAACGTTCATCTTCGGAAACTTCCAGCGTCGCAAGACCCTGCAAGAGACTGTAAGGACTCGTACTGTCTACACTGACTCCGCGCGCAACGGTTTGTTCACGTGGAAAGATTCAGCGGGCGCACTCCACACCTACAACATCTTTGCCAATGACCCCCGTGGTCTCGGCTTGGATAAAGCCATGGTGCCCATCTTGGCCGCTGTCCCCCACTCCAACACCAACGCTGTGGGTGATGGCCTGAACACCGCCGGTTTTAGCTTCAACAACCCGACAGATTCCTTCGAAGACCAGTTCACCATCAAAGGCGATCAGCAGATCACCAAAGACAACAAGGCGTTTCTGCGTTGGAGCTGGCAGCGTAACTCCTCCATCGACAACTTGAACAATGCCGACGCTACCTATCCCGGACAAGCGCAAGGCACCCAAGGTGGTAAGCGCTGGGGTTATTCGATCGGCGACGACTGGACTCTTGGTTCTACCTGGGCTAATGAATTTCGTTTCGGTCATCAGAGCGCGACGGTAGCGTTCCTGCGCCCGGAACGTATCCAGGGACCGACCATCATCACCAACCTGATCACTGACCCATTTAGCTCGGCTTTCGGTCAAGGCCGCAATTCGCCAGTGAACGAGATCACCGACAACATCACGAAAGTGAAAGGTAACCATACCTTCAAGTTCGGAACCAACATCCGCTTCACGTTGCAGACGGG
>JAICWB010000180.1 GCA_025935035.1 Terriglobales bacterium | reverse complement strand
TTCATAGGCGGCATGTTCGGGCACACACTCTACCGCTACACGTGGTATCAACTCGCAGGGATGATGGCCGCCTTGGACCGTATCGTCGCCATAGGGCACGCAAAGATGGAAGACGGCTCTTCTGACGCCGGGGATGCCGGCGAAGGCATCGTCGGGGAGCCAGCTCACCTGCCGGTAGCTACGTAGCTTTAAACTCTTTCAGCCATCGCGGATCCTCCGCGAAGCTTACTCAATCCTGATTGCCATTGTGCGATGGCAAAAGCTTTCTCTTCCTGTCTGATTACCAGGACCCAAACACTCAGCAAGAATGCCAGGACGAGCACAATGCGAAATCCAAGATGCGTGAATGAAGTGCTCTGTGACCACATGGACGCCAACAAAGCCGCTCCCGCTATCGCCACTACTTTGATCATGCGTCCGAACTCGTACTGCACTCGATAGACCCGCTGCGCAATGTTGTAGTTGATCAACGCAAAGACTGAAAAGCCCGCAAGCGTGGCCCACGCCGCCCCCATCATTCCAAAATGCCTGATAAGGAAATAGTAGGCGGGCAATATCACGACACAGCTGCTTATCAGGCCCACAGGCTTTAGGTCAGTGCGTTTGGTCACGTAGAGTGAGGTATCCATCAGCACCGTCCATGCATAAAGAATGTAAGAGCAACCCACGATCGGGATGATGGGCACAGCCGCCTGATACGAGTTGTTACCTAGGACCAGCAGCACATACGGCGCGAACAGCGTTATCGACAACGCCACAAAGGTCGTCGCTCCGATCACCATGGTCGCAATGCTGCCGATCATCTTCGGACCGTCCGGACGCCGTGAGACGTCCACCATCTTTACGCTCCACAATTTCAGGAACGGTATTAGCACCAATGTCGAAGTAGCAGCGGCCAGCTTGTATCCGACCGCATAAATACCCACGATTGCTTCCGTCGAATAGGCATTTAAAAAATATCGGTCGCCATTATTTAAAACAAACATCGCGAAACCGCCGGGCACAAGCGGCAGGCCGAAGCGTAGCATGCCCTTGATACGGTCTCCGCGGAAATGCAATCCCGTCTTCCCCAGGGTGTAACCGGCCACAACCGCCGCCGCCGTAAAGGTCTGTATCACCGCCGCCAGGGCGATGCCGAATAGGCCCATGTGAAACACAAAAGCAAACAGGGCATTCAATCCCAAGGACAAGAACGCCCGGCCGGAATATGCTCCCACAAACAGCGTGGACTTGAGTTCAGATTGCAGGAATAGCGCCGACATCTGAAAGATGATCTCGAAATAGCTGGCCGCCAGGAACATGTTCACTATCAACGAATATTGGCGTGTGGCAAACAGCGCCTGTGAGATCGGCCCCGAGGCCACCGCCAATGGCAATAGCACCGCCAGACTGGTCATGCCCAGAAAGAGGATCGCCGTGCTGTAAAGCCGTAACTTGCCCTCCATGGTGTCTTCCATCTGGTAGAGGGTAGCTACCGTGGAAGCCATCCCCATGGTGATGACCAGCAGCACGAAATCCTGGCTGCGGTTGAGCAGTTCCAAAACCCCATACTCACTGACCGACACCGCCCGCGTGTATATAGGAATCAGGAAGAAGGGGATTGCATTCAGCAGGATGGTCCCAAAGCCGTAGACGAGGAAATGCTTTATCCAGCGGTTCATGAGTATCTTTTCGTCATAGGTGGGGTTCGCGGATGTTATGAACTGTACCACAGGCTTCCGTGGAAACCGTTCCAACCAATAGGGTTGACAAATCTAGGGTGATTAAGCTGATTACCTGTTAGCTAATACCTTGTTTTTGCTTGACTTAACCCTTCCTCAGGCTAAGATTGTTCACCATCGGAGCAGTGTTTCCATAACTATTATGCATATTTCCAGAACGAGTAAAGAACGCGGTGTGTTTGCTGTACCCCCGCGAGTGGCCGGGCTCTTGGCCCTGTTGGTGTTTTCCATCGTGCAATTCGGATGCAGCGGCGGCGGCGGTGGCAGCACATTCTTTGGCTCGGCTCCGGGCTCTGCTCCGGGTAGCACCTCAACACCCACCATCACCATGGCCGCTCCCGCTTCTGGTCCCACGACGGGCGGCACTGCCATCACCATCACCGGAACTAACTTCCCCACCGCCTCGCCCCTGGCAGTTTCTTTTGGTACAACGCCGGCTACGAGTGTGGTGGTCAACTCCGGCACCAGCGCAACGGTGACCACTCCCGTTCACGCGGCCGGTGTGGTTGACATTGTGATCACGGGTTCTGGCTCTTCCGCTACCTTGCCGAATGCTTTCACGTATTTCCTCCCGGGCTCCGCGTTCCAGATCACGACTACCTCTCCACTGCCTTCGGTACTGAAGGGGACAGCCTACACCCAAGTCCTTACTGTCACGGGCGGCTCCGGCGCGGCGCAGACCTGGTCTATCACGGCTGGCACACTCCCCGCCGGATTGACCATCAATTCGACCACGGGCGTAATCTCAGGAACTCCAACCACCGCCGGCGCTTCGATCTTCACCGTCCAAGTCACCGACGGCACCAATACCGCGACCAAACAGTTCACACTGACCGTGGCAGCGCCTCTGGCCATCACATCTACCTCGCCGTTGACGGATGGCGTGCTGAATGGGACTTACAACCTGCAGATCTCGACAAGTGGCGGCGCAACTCCGCAGACTTGGGCCATCACCGCGGGCGCACTTCCGGCGGGTATCACGCTATCGCCCACTACGGGTCTTCTTAGCGGGATGCCTACCGCCGTCGGAACCTCTAGTTTTACAGTCACGGTCACGGATGGCATGACCACGGCTAGCATGCCCTTCACGCTTACGATCAACAGCCCTCTTCACATCTCCGGCGCTACGCAGAATGTTGCGTATTCATTCACTCCTCCGCCGGTGACAGGCGCCACGTCATGGGCATTGACTGGCGGAGCCTTGCCCACCGGAATCAGCATCAACGCGGCGGACGGAACATTGTCCGGCACGCCTACTGTCTCTGGCGTATTCGCAGTCACTCTGACAGCTACAACGCCAAGCGGTCCCAACACTCAATCAGGATTCATGATCGTGAGCCCGGCGGTTCTCGTAGTCGGCAACACAGGAACCACCGCGCAAATATATGCGAGCGAAGCTCCCGCTGGGCCGGATCCGGGGGCTACCCCGGTTACTGCTTGTGGCGCATTGAACTCGAATACGTCCTATATCGTCACGGCAGACCTCACATCTGATCCTCAGGGGACGCAGAATTGTCTTACCTTCTTCGGCCCTGCCACCAAGATCGACCTGAACGGCCACATCATCACCGGACGCATTAATATGAACGGCGATGCTTCTGGCACGATCATCTTCAACGGCACCGTGAACTGTAATCGCGCTGACGGTGATCCCATCTCAGGCAATGATTTTGGCAGTGATATCGGCTGCGTCCGTATTCAGTCAACGGCTACCGCCACGGCGCAAGTCCGAATCCACCACTTGACGGTCCATAACGCCGGCGGCGCGTCAGGTGGTTTCGGCTCCCGCGGCATTCACGTCGATTGGGGCGCAGCTATGCCGACCACGACTGTCTCTATCCGAATATTCAATATAACTGGGCTCGTCGATCATGAGCCTGGAGTGATTCGGTCGTCAAACATTAATTTGACCGCGAGTAATAACATCATTGAGGCGACCAATAACAACCTGACATGCGATGTAGATGCAGCCGCGTGTCAAGGCATTGTTTGTGACGGCACTCTTGACTGCTTCATGCATGCCAACCAACTCACGATGAATTTCAACACTGCTGGTGGAGACTCTGCACGAGCAATGGTATTTGACGTTACTCCGAACGGTGAGGCTTGGAATAATACCGTCACGGTGAACAATAACCGCGCAGTTCGAGTTCGTGACTCAACCAATACAAACATCCACGACAATAGATTTAACAACATCACCAACGGAGGCGCGTCACTTACTTCTTATGTAGCGGCAATCCATCTGGCTGACCCAGATTTTGGTACGGATAACATGAACATGGTCGTCCAGAACAATGCCTTCCAGGTTGATAATGGCACGGCTATTTTCGTCCGCGATGGTGAAAACATCGAGATCAAGAACAACACGGTCACCTGTGTCAACACATGCTTGGGAAACTTTGGTGTGTCTAGGAGTCCGCAGATCAGTGCGTGTCCTGCCGGTACAGTCAGACCGGGCTTGATCTGCGATGGTTCTACATATCTCTCGATCGTGAATTTCGATTCGAATCCGACTGTGACTGTATTACCGTCACCGCAGATATTCGTGTTCCCATCGGCTACCGTGAATGTTTGCAAGTCCGGCATCGCTACTCAGGTCATTCCTCCTGGCGGCACGATCAATACCAATAACGCCTGCCCATAGAAACAGGCGTTATTGGAAGAATCGTTTAAGTCTCAGGAAGGGATCTTCCAGGAACCGTTTTGACATTGTCGCGATCGCGTAACAGAGAGCGACCGTCGCGGTCGCTATGACGTAAAATCCCGCTTTCGGGGACAGGTTCAGCTGGTAATGGGAGAATAGGGACGCTGTCGCCCAGGTGCAGAATCCCAGCACCGCCACATGGATCAGATATAAGCAATAGCTCAAATCGCCTGTGTAAGTGAACACTCGCGAGCGGAGTATCGCTGTCCACTCACTTCCTGAGGTCGTTATTGCGAAGAGGATCAGCGATGCGAAAACGAGTTGTGCCTCCGTATAGCGCAGCGCCGAACGCGCAATGCCTTCGTGCAGAATACCGAACGGTATTCCTCCCAAAGTAATCGTTACGCTCGCAGCGAGAAGTGCGATCGCGCCTCGCAGACCATTCTTCTTATTATAAAGATTTGATTTGCAGAAAATGGCAAGAAGCGCTCCCAGCGCAAGTCCGTCAAAACGGTAAAAAGAGAAAGCATAGATGGAGAATGGATTGACTCCATGTGCAAACGCCATCCCGCGCGCCACGGGCGTGAGGCACAGGATCGCCAGGGCCCAATACATCAGCGTCTGACGACGGCACCATAGCACCAGCCATGGCCAAAGCAGATAAAAATGTTCTTCAATATTCAATGACCAAAGAATGGACAAGCCCAACGGTTCGTGGACATGAAAAAGCGAATGGAAATTCGCCATAAAGACAGATGCCAGCACCGCGTACGGCAGGGCATGTGCATAGACAGACGCCAGCACAATGATCACTGCGAAATAGAGCGGGAAAATCCTTAAAGCTCTGCGGACATAAAAGTTCTTGGCATAGTTCGGGCGTCCTTTTGCATTCAGGAGGATGCCGGTTATCAAGAATCCTGACAGCACAAAGAAAAGATCCACGCCCAACCAGCCGTGGGCGAATACGGCCTTGAATGCAGAAGGAACGCCGGCGAGCGCAGGCTGTTCGATTGGAAAGGTGACGTGATAGACCAGTACAAGCCAGATCGCGATTGCTCGCACTCCGTCTAACTCAGGGATATGTCTATGATGGGAAAGAGGTCCGTCTTGGCTCACTGGGTCAGACAAGCACTGCGTTCAGCGTAGTGTATTTATTGTGGCACATTCCTAAGAGCAATAGGGATACCGTAGGCGTGAGCAAAGCGTTCATATTCGGGTTTCATTTCATGAGCGTCTTCAGCGCGCAAGAATTCCGAATTAGGTCGCCACTGCATAGGCTTGAGATCACGCGTCCAAGGTTTGCCGTCCTTCTTGGCCGTCTCTTTCACTGCTTCATTGAGTATTCGGAAGCTCGCTTCGCATGCACTGCCATTTTCCAGCATCCACTTCCGCGGGTGGTATTTGTCATGATCGTTCAATAGCTTCAGCAATCCGCCCGCGATGTCCGCTGCTTTCATCCTTACACCCGTGTGTTCGTTGATGTAAGCGAGAGATCCCACGTTTGC
The DNA here is from genome assembly GCA_025935035.1 of Terriglobales bacterium. Classification (GTDB taxonomy): domain Bacteria; phylum Acidobacteriota; class Terriglobia; order Terriglobales; family Acidobacteriaceae; genus JAICLA01. The sequence goes on along the minus strand of JAICWB010000180.1, from coordinate 86 downwards.
CGTCTCCAGCATGGCCATGGGCAAGTCGGCGAACATGCATTCGTTCACTGCAACACATGAACCTTCGGTCAGTGACATGATCACGC
>JAICWB010000278.1 GCA_025935035.1 Terriglobales bacterium | reverse complement strand
TCGCCATCGCGCAGCAGGAAAAATACAAGCTCTTCTTCGTTCCGGGCGACGTGGGCGGCCGTTTCAGCGTATTCACTCCTGTCGGCTTGTTGCCGGCGGCGCTGATCGGGCTCGACATCCGCAAGATGATGCAAGGCGCGGGCGATGCTAATGGCATCGCGTGGTCACGTAAGTTTGACGAGAATCCGGCGGTGCAGTCGGCGATGGTGCATCACGGGCTTGATACCAAGCGCGGCAAAAAAGTCGAGATCGTCTTTGCCTATTCCGCGTATCTGTGGGGCGCGGCATTCTGGTATCGGCAGCTGTGGGCGGAGAGCCTGGGCAAACGGGTGGACCGCAAGGGCATCATCGTTAATAGCGGGCAGACGCCGGTGGCAGCGCTGGGTGTGACCGACCAGCACTCGCAGGTGCAACTCTACGTGGAAGGTCCGCATGACAAGATGCTGACGTTCTGGACGGTAGAGCGCGACCGCGAAGACATCAAGATCCCTTCCAACAAGGCATTCACGAAATTTGACGCGGCAATTTATCTGCAGGGCAAAAAGTTATCGCAATTGTTCCACTCCGAGCGCGTAGCGACAGAAGCGGCATTGACCGAAGCCGGTCGGCCAAACTGTCGCTGGACTATGCCGAAGGTGGACGAATACCACATCGGCGCGTTCTTCCAATTGCTGGAATTCCAAACCGCATTCTGCGGCGAGCTTTACGGCATCAATGCGTTCGATCAACCCGGAGTAGAGTTGGCGAAGAAGATCACTAATGGACTCATGGGTCGCAAGGGCTACGAGGATTGGGGACAGAAGTACGGGAAGAAGTAGCAGCGAGCATCGAGCGCCTAGCATCGAGTGGCTGCTGATCGTGGCACAAAAGTGCGCTCAGAATGACAATCCGCTTTTGGTCACGCGTCCGAGATCCCATATTTCTCACGTAAGAAGGTTTTCAGCGGCTTAGGTAAGGCTGTTGCCAGTTCCTGCCACGTGAGCACGAGGCAACGCACACGCATGTCCGCCAGTCTCACCGCACGCTGGATAGCGTGCCACTGCTCGATCAGGTCTGGGCGGCGGCGGTCGAGGATCACGCAAAAGCGCTGATTCGTGGCGTAGGCGGCGAGCACGTTGCGGATGAGTTGGTATCCACGGATGCCTTTTTCGCTTTGTGGGAGCAGGCTCAAATCAAATACCTCGTGCAGATCGCGGTAGCGCTCGACCAGCTCTGCACGCTTCGTCTGGAAGTCAGATTCTGTCAGTTTGGCTTCGACCAGCAGATCGCCAACGCGCATATCCACTTCTGTGCGATCGAATTTGCCGTTGAGGAGCGGAACGCGCGCTTTGACGCCGAATTCGGACGTCGTGGGCGCATCAAGATTCAGTAATGCGCCCAATTCGCGCGATTCAAGCACGCGCGGATAACAGAACACATTCATCAGCAACGCGTCTGAACTGTTACAGGAATCGAGTTCCTTCCAGCGTCCGTGATCGGCGGCGGGTAAGGACTTCTTTTGCGAGTGGACTTTGTCGAATCGGCAGGCCCACGCCGGATCTTTCGTGATCGCTTTGTAGCTGGCCGAATGGAAGTTGCCGTGCGTGTTTTCGCAAGGGATGTAAGCGATGGTTGGCGCAGTGCCGTAACTTTCGCGGTGCGCTAGCGCGTGCTTTTTCGCGAACTCGAGATTTCGGATGCTGAGCTCGCGGCGCAACGCGGCGGAGTATGACATGGTCAGTGTTTCGCGGCGCGGGTGGAGGCAGGCTTGATCTCAAACTTCGAGAACGGCGACTCTTTCGGTTTCACGGTCACAGGCTGAAAGGTTGAGCAGCTTTTGGTTGCCGTAACGTAGTCAGACTTAAGTTGAGCGGAGACATTATCCTGTTCGTCACCCCGCAACCCGCGCGCACAATATTCCCACCCATTGAACCTCTTACGATAGATGTAAAGGGCATTGGATTCGCTGACTGAGGCTAAAGCGGCATCACCGAACCCGTCAGCCGTGCGCTCCACGATAAAGGCGAAACCAGTCCCAGAGGGATCCGGCACTACATCATCGCGAACCTGTTCTTCAAAGTTGAGCGGATCGCAAGGGTTGTTGTTGTCCGCGCACCAGGCGTGGGAAGGAACATGCTTGCGCAGTTCAGCGGAAAATTTGTCGCGTAGTGGGTCATGATCAGGGGGATAGATCTCATTCGCTGATCGGTTCTTGAGATCAACGAATCGTAAGCGTAGAGGGTGTACTGGTTGAAAGTGGACTTGATCTTCTTCAAACACTATGCCGCTCTCGCCGACATGCGCATCCGGCCACCCGAAAAACGTTCCCTGAAGAGCGAGGTCGCGGGCATTGAGCATGATGGTGCAGGAGGCAGAGGGATTGATGTCCGCGATCAGAAAAAGCCGGCCCGCGTATCGGCTGATGTCAAAGACCGAATGCACACATTCAGAAGAAACGTCATTGCCTGTCAGGTCGCGCTTCGCGACTGAAGAGTCTTTTTCAGCGCGGTCGAAGCGGACCACGCGCAATACGGCGTCTTCCATGTTGTCAGCCTGCGGAGCAAATGCCACCACGACTGTGCCGGCAAAATCCTGCGCCAGCCCGGTGCCGTCTTGCGCAAGTTCAGTCTTACCAAAGCTGGATTCGGGGATGCCGTTGCGCGAGAGGATGTCATGCAAAGTCTCAGCGCACAAGAATGATGGAAGCAAAAGGAGGAGCGCGAACACAGCGAGCGGTTTCATGGTCAGCCTGAGAAGGTCCTGACAAGCAGCCAGACGTTCAACGCCGCGATGACTCCGCCGGTCATCCACGACAGCCACTTCAGCCAGGGTGCGTTGGTGAACTCGCCCATCTTTGCCGGGTCACTGGTGAACATGACCAGGGGAAAGACGGCGAAGCTCAACTGCATGCTGAGTATAACCTGACTCAAAACCAAAAGTTTCGCGGTGCCGTGCTCGCCCATCATGGCAGTGACGATGATGGCGGGGATGATGGCGACGAGGCGCGTGATCAAGCGGCGCAGCCACGGCTTGAGCCGGATGTTGAGGAAGCCTTCCATCACGATCTGTCCGGCGAGCGTGCCGGTGAGGGTGGAGTTTTGTCCGGAGGCGAGAAGGGCGAGGGCGAAGACTAGGCTTGCGCCGCCGAAGCCGAGTAGCGGTGTGAGCAGTTTGTATGCGTCCTGGATCTCTGCGACTTCGCTGTGTCCGGTGCGAAAGAAGACGTCTGCGGCGACGATGAGGATGGCGGCATTCACGAACAACGCCACAGTAAGGGCGACGGCGGAATCGATCTGGCTGAATTTGATGGCTTCGCGCTTGCCTGTTGGCGTCTGTTCAAAGCTGCGCGTCTGCACGATGGAGGAGTGTAAGTAAAGATTGTGCGGCATCACCGTGGCGCCAAGAATGCCGATGGCGATATACAACAGGTCTGAGTTGCGCAGAATCTCGGTACTGGGCACGAAGAGTCCGTGCATGATGCCGGCGAACTCCGGCCGCGAGAAAAATACTTCCAGTCCGAAGCAAATGCCGACTACGCTGATCAATGCGATGACCAGAGCTTCGATGTAGCGGAATCCGCGGTT
>JAICWB010000263.1 GCA_025935035.1 Terriglobales bacterium | reverse complement strand
ACCTCCGCCTCGACCCGCGCCATGTCAATCTGCAGGATCTGCGCGGCCACGCCCACGTAGATCATGTTCTTTACCAACTTGCGCACCTTGGCGTCCGGGCAAATAGTCGCCACGATCTTGTCGTAGGGCACGGCGTAAAAGATGAGGTCAGTGCGCAGCGAGTTGAGGTTCAGCGGTTCGTCATAGATCACCGCTGCACCCGGCGAAAGGCTCATCACATCTTCCTTCGCCGTCTCAGAATTCATGGCGATGAGAAGGTCGATCTCTTTTTTGCGGGCAATGTATCCATGCTTGCTGGCGCGGATGGTGTACCAAGTGGGCAGTCCGGCGATGTTCGAAGGAAAAAGGTTCTTGCCGGAGACAGGAATGCCCATGCGAAAGATGCTGCGCAGCAGCACGTTATTCGCAGACTGCGATCCCGAGCCATTGACGGTGGCTACCTGGATACTGAAGTCATTGACGATCTTTTTTTGCGCGGTGCGATCGCCGGCAGATCGTACGGCGACGTCAGATGTTGCCATATTCAAAAGCAATCCTCAGGCGCGGTTCTTTGATACGCCCTACGTACCGCGCGGTGAAATGTGACTGTTGGAACTCCTTATTATACGTGCGGTTAGCGGGCGGTTTCACCGGCTCACAGTGAACGGAAAGCAGACACATTGAAAGGAAGATTGCCGCAGCGAACGGCGGGCCAAATCGCAACTATGTACGCGGCAGTCGCTTACCGCGCTTGGTAGCCGAGCCGCGTTTGGTCGCATGGTCGTAGGCGATGCCCAGCCAGTTCAGGGCGTCGCGCAGATCTTCCGGTTCCGTCATTTCGAAGCCGAACCACTTGTGCGTGAGCCCGCCATGGATGATGCGTGCGTCCTCGAGATTGTGTGTGCAAGTATCCGGCGGGTTCGCCAGTTTGAACATGATCGAATTGCGCGTCCACATCGTCTTGGTCTTGGGAACTGCGCCGAACATGAATGTGCCGCGGTAGAGCGCCGTCATGCCAAACATTGGCTTCGTAGATGTATTCGGCCAAGTTAGTATCTCTGTCGCGACGAGCACAGCGAATTGCTCCATCTGCGGTGATGGCTTGTACATCTTGGGAACATTGCTGCGCGGTTGTTTCTTTCTTCCCATCGCTGCGCTAATTCCTGATGTCAGCCATCAGCTTTTCGATCTCAACCTTGTCTTCTCCAGTGAGCGGGAGCAGAGGCAGGCGCGCCGGACCGCCATAATATCCATTAAGTTCCATCGCGTACTTCACGCCGGGAACACCGAACGCAGCGATGCGTTTCGCGGTATCTGAGATGCGGTTCTGCTTGGTCTCTGCCAACTCGCGATCCCCTTCCTTCCACGCAGTGTAAACCTCAAAGCAGGCAGTAGGTGCACACGCACCGAAGGCCAGCACTGAGCCTGTGGCGCCTGCTTCCAGTGATGGCAGCAGAGTTTGCGCAGCGCCGGCCAATATCTGGAATGGAACTTCTTTACTTCGCATCTTGAACTTGGGACGCGTCGCTTTGGGTTTAGCGTCTACAGTCACGGTCAACGTACCCGCCCCGCCGCTCAATGCTGCTGCAGAGATCATGCCCCCTTGCGCAGCAACGCTATCTGATTGGCCGGCCAGCATACGTCCCGTGACCGCATTGAATATCTCCGTCACGTTTGCCGAATACTTCAGATGCTTGGTCGCCTCGCGCATCGCTGCGATCTTGTCCACCTGGCCGCTCGACTCCTTGATGCCGACAATGTTCGGATGAGACGACAACTCCGCCACCATCTCAGTCGGCAGGTCATACGCAGTGAATGGAGGCACGCTATAGAGCAACACCGGCAGCGCCGAACGATCGGCGACAAATCGGTAAAACGCGAGTAGACTCTCCGGTTTGTTCTTCATCTGCGGACGATAGTAGGACGGCGTGCGTACCAGTGCGATGTCGTATCCCAGCTTGGCGGCAACATCGGTCAGCGCCAGCGTCTGCGTTGCAGATTCCTGTCCGACGCCGGCGACCATGACCTTCTCATCGCTCGCGACCTCGATCGCCAGCTTCAACACCTCGCGCTGCTCCTCGTCGGAGAGCATGACTGCCTCGCCCGTCGAGCCAAGAATCACTAAGCCGGAGATCGGAGTCTTCGAATAGCGGTCAACATTGTGTTCGAGTTTTTTTAAATAAAGGCGGCCGTCAGGATAGAACGGGGTAGTGGCGGCGGGAAAGATTCCTTGCAGCAGCATAGGAATAGGCTAAACGATTTCAGCCACTGATGGTAGACGCCTATTTGGCCGCGATCTCCCGCTCAGCGTGCAGTTGTTGCAACGCGCGCACATGGACGGCCCCACGCTGGATCGCAGCAATACCTTCCGCAGCAGCAATGGCAGCCGCCAGAGTAGTGATCGTAGGAATTCGCGAGGTGACGGCAGCTCGACGAATGGCCTTCTCGTCAAAGAATGTTTCCGCGCCAAAGGGGGTATTCACAATCAGTTGGATCTTGCCGCCCTTGATCAGGTCCACGATGTTCGGACGGCCTTCTTTCACTTTATACACGCGCTCAACCACCATGCCGGCGGCTTCGATCACGTTAGCCGTGCCATGAGTAGCGATGAGGTCGAGACCAAGGTCAGAAAACTTCTGCGCCAGTGCCACGATGCCCGCCTTATCGCGGTCGCGGACGCTGATGAACACAGTGCCGCTGGTGGGCAAGACTTGGCCGGCAGCGATCTGCGCTTTGGCGAAGGCCTCGCCGAAATTATCGGCCACGCCCATTACTTCGCCAGTGGACTTCATCTCCGGTCCCAGCACTGTATCTACTCCGGGAAACTTGTTCCACGGGAAGACTGGTGATTTCACGTAGTAGCAGCTTCCAGTATCGAGCACCGTCTTGCGCTCGACATACTCAGGTAGGAAATCGCGCAGCTTGCGTCCAGTCATCAATCGCGCAGCGATCTTCGCCAGTGGAATGCCCGTAGCCTTCGAAACATAAGGTACTGTGCGCGACGCTCGGGGATTCACTTCAATCACGTAAACCTTGTCTCGCTGGATGGCGAACTGGATGTTCATCAGGCCGATGACCTTCAGCGCGCGCGCCAGTTTGAACGAGTAGTCGCGCATGGTGGCGAGATGTTGTTGCGGAATATCGACCGGCGGAAGCACGCAGCTTGAATCCCCTGAGTGCACGCCCGCTTCTTCAATGTGCTGCATGATGCCCGCGATGACCACGTCCTCGCCATCAGAGAGCGCGTCCACATCGACTTCCGTCGCGTCTTCCAGAAAGTGATCGACCAGCACCGGCCGCTCTTGGGAATATTCAACCGCCTCTTTCATGTACTTCACGACGGAAGCATCGTCATACGCGATGACCATCGCGCGCCCGCCCAGCACGTACGAAGGCCGCACCAGCACGGGATACTGCGCCTTATTCGCCGCAGCGGTGGCCTCTTCTACGCTGGTCGCGATTCCGCCCGGCGGCTGAGGGATTTCCAGTTCGTCTAGAAGTTTGCCAAAGCGTTTGCGGTCTTCCGCTAAGTCGATCGATTCCGGCGAAGTTCCAATGATCGGCACACCAGCGGCTTTAAGGGGAAGAGCCAGATTCAGCGGGGTCTGTCCGCCGAACTGCACGATCATGCCTATCGGCGCACCGGAAGAGGCCTCATGCTCATAAACACTCAGCACATCTTCAAATGTCAGCGGTTCGAAATAAAGACGGTCACTGGTGTCGTAATCGGTAGAGACCGTCTCTGGATTGCAGTTCACCATGATGGTCTCGTAACCATCGTCGCGCAGCGCGAACGCGGCGTGGCAGCAGCAGTAGTCGAACTCGATGCCCTGCCCGATGCGGTTCGGCCCGCTACCCAGGATAATGACTTTTTTCTTCGCGGTCGGCGGAGCCTCATCTTCCTCTTCATACGTGGAATACAAGTACGGCGTGTAGCTCTCAAATTCGGCCGCGCAGGTATCCACCAGTTT
>JAICWB010000207.1 GCA_025935035.1 Terriglobales bacterium | reverse complement strand
CGGTGCCTCGACATCGACCTTGGTTCTGCAGAACCAGTCGGCGCTCGCGACCGCCGAATCGAACCTGGTCTCGGCGATGGCGGCGTACGAGAAAGCGCAGATTGAGCTCGATCGCGCCACTGGACTGCTTCTGGAACATGCAGGAATTGATATGGGCGATGCCGAAAAAGGTCAGGTGACCCACACGCCTAAGATTCCGTATGTGGCGCCGCGGACCGATGTACAGTCGGTGATGCCGCAGCAGCCGCCCGCACAGTAATAAACCTACACACAGGCCAAGCCCTGGCGAAAGGCAGGGCTTGTCTTTTTGTCTCACGCGCTTTGCGCGAAGGAAATCCACCACAGAGGACACAGAGGTTCACAGAGGAACGCCACAGAGGAATACACGTACGCAAGAATACACCTCAGGCCAAAGAGTTATTTTCTGCTTGAACCTGTGTTTCGGTACCTGTGTTTCGGTTCCCTCTGTTTCGGTCCCTGTGTTTCTGCGCTGTTGGATTCACCTCCGTGGTTTTCCTTTGTGAACCTCTGTGGTGAGGTTTTGTTTTTTTTTCCCTGAGTAGCTGAGTCCTCGCCTGAACCGTCCGGCTTACCCCACGGAGCCGTTGTGCGAGAATACCGACTGTCGAGCTACGCTCGATTCGACAGCCGAGGGCGGCTGTCTCTACATCCTTCGCGATGCCGGATACACTTTCCATAGCCATTGTTGCGCTCAATGAGGAATCGAATCTTGGCCGTGTGCTCGAGAGCGTGCGTTGGGCGGACGAAATCGTCGTGGTTGATTCCGGCTCGACGGACCGCACCTGCGACATTGCCCGCGAATACGGGGCGCGCGTGATCCACGAACCGTGGCGAGGCTATACCGGGCAAAAGAATTACGCCCTGGAGCTGTGCACGAAGGATTGGATTCTCTCTCTTGACGCTGACGAAGAAGTCAGTTCGGAACTGGCGCAAGAAATACGTGAGGTGCTCGCTGGCTCGATGCCGCTTGGCGGCTACTTCGATGGCTATTCAATTCCGCGGAAGAATCTCTTCCTTGGCCGCTGGATGAAACATGGGGGCTTCTATCCCGATCCTAAGCTGCGCCTTTTCCGGCGCGGAACGGCGTATTCGACAGGCCGCGATCCGCACGACCGTTTCGAGATGGTCAGCGGTGAACGTACTCCACGGCTCAAGGGTGCGATGATTCACCACACGTATCCGACGCTCATTCTCTATCTGGAGCACATGAACCGGTATTCGAGCGTGTGGAATCGCGTTCCGGGAGCAAAGCCTCAGCCGTTCAGCATCAATGCCATCGTGCTGCGGCCGTTAGCGACTTTCATCTACAACTATTTTCTCCGCTTGGGATTTCTTGACGGCCGCGAAGGCCTCCTGCTGCACATGTATCACGCCGGATATGTCTCTTGGAAATACGCTAAAGCCTGGGAAATGGGCAGAAAAAACGGCTAAACCGTCAATTATTTTTTTCGATGAATGAAGAACTGTTGAAACTCTGTTTGAACCGGTGGCCAAAAGGGATTTTCCGGGTTTGACACCCTTTCCGAGCGATTGCTATAGTCGAAATGTTCCCTTGGATTCGGGTTCGCTCTTTCGGCCGCTGGAAAGTCTATCCGCCAGGGTAGGCTCAACACTAACTAACTTTAGGGTCACACCAGCAGTTCGCTAAACCAGCCCGCGTCCTCTGATACCGCTGAGAGGCCATGACCTTGTTCGACGACAATACCCACGATTCTTCCACCGCAACCTTAACTGAACAGCCGACCACAACCGAAACGCCAACCGAGCAGGCCGCACCCGCCGCCGAGACCCAAGCCCCCGAGATTCAGGCAGACGAGCAGAAGCCCGTTGAGGACTTTGCTTCGGCGCTCGAGAGCTTCACGACCGAGGCGGAAGAAGCCGCCGGCGAAGACCACGTAATTCATGGCACCGTGTTGAAGGTGTCCGGATCTTACGTATTCGTCGATATTGGCGCGAAGTCGGAAGGCGCGCTGCCGATCGCCGAAGTCCTCGATCACGAAGGCAAGCCGAAGTTCCAGGCAGGCGACGCGATCGACGTGATGCGCGAGAAGGGCATGACGGAAGAGGGATACATCAATCTCTCGTTCCAGAAAGCCCAACGTCTGCGCGCGTGGGATGACATCGAGAAGGCGTACAGCGAGAACCACTCGATCAAGGCGACGGTGGTGGAGCGGACCAAGGGCGGCGTGACTGTCGACATCATGGGTGCGCGTGCGTTCATGCCCGGATCACAGCTGGATCTGCGGCCGGTGCGCAACCTTGACGCCTACAAGGGACAGAGTTTTGACGTCGCGATCGTGAAGCTGAACAAGAAACGCGGCAACATCGTGGTTTCGCGCAAGCAGCTTCTCGAAGCCGAACAGAACGAAAAGAAGTCCAAGCTCATGGAGCACCTGCAGGAAGGCTCAGTGCTCACCGGCGTGGTGAAGAACCTGACCGACTACGGAGCTTTCGTGGATCTCGGCGGCATCGATGGGCTGTTGCACATCACCGACATGTCGTGGGGACGCCTGACGCACCCGCGCGACCTGGTGAACGTTGGCGATCAGATTCAAGTAAAGGTTCTGAAGTTCGATCCAGAAAAACAGCGCGTATCGCTGGGCTTTAAGCAACTCACGCCCGATCCGTGGCTCGATGCCGAGCACCGGTATCCGGTGGGCGCGCACGTCAAGGGACGCGTGATCAGCGTGACCGACTACGGAGCTTTCGTTGAGCTGGAACAAGGCATCGAAGGCCTGGTCCACGTGAGCGAAATGACCTGGTCGAAGCGCATGAAGCACCCATCGAAACTGGTCAACGTCCATGACGAGGTCGAGTGCGTGGTGCTCAGTGTGAATCCGACGGAGCGGCGCATCTCCCTGGGTATGCGGCAGCTCGCGGCGAACCCGTGGGATTCGCTGATCGAGAAGTACCCTGTCGGCGCGAGCGTCGAAGGCCGTGTGCGCAACCTGACGGATTTCGGCGCATTCATCGAGATCGAAGAGGGTATCGATGGCCTGGTGCACGTCAGCAACCTGAGCTGGACCAAGCGCGTGAAGCATCCTTCGGAAGTGTTGAAGAAGGGCGATCGCGTGAAAGCCGTGGTTCTGGCGATCGATTCCGAGAAGCGGCGCCTTTCGCTGGGCGTGAAACAGCTTCAGCCGGACATTTGGGAGTCGTTCTTCCAGCAGCACCGGATCGGCGACATCGTTCACGGCAAGGTTCTGCGTGTGGCGGCGTTCGGCTCATTCGTCGAGATTGCGGAAGGAGTCGAGGGCTTGTGCCACAACTCCGAAGCAGTCGATGGAAACGGCCAGCCAGTCCATCTTGAGCCGGGCACTGAGCACGATTTCAAAATCATCAAGATGAGCCCAGAAGAGAAGAAGGTAGGACTCAGCATCCGCGCTGCGGGCGAAGAAGCTTCGCGCCATGAAGTTGAGGCATACAAGCATCCGGCTTCGAGCACCGGTTCGACCATCGGCGAGATGTTGAACTGGAAGAGAGAGAACGCGTAAGAACAGGCGTTAGGCTTCAGGCGTTAGGCTTTCGGCAAATCAGGCCCTGCTCTATAGCAGGGCCTTTTGATTTGTTCGATAACTAGCCTCAACGTTATTGCTACAAAATTATTGTTGCCTATCCTGCCAAGATGCCCCTATTACTCTTGACTGACTCTGCTTTCCAGTCCTAGCATTCCAGCATCATGCCTCCCCATCGCAGAATTATCATCATGGCGCTTGCCACTGGAATCATCGCTGGCCTGGCCGCAAGCCTGGACATCGAATGGATGCGCTATCTCATGGTCGTATTAATCGGCGTTGTCGGCGCCTTGTTCTGGCAGGTTAACGAGATTCGCGAGGAGGCGGAAAAACGCGTGATTCGCGCGATGTCGCATCACCTGAACAACAGCCTGAATGTCGTCATGAACCGGCGGCATCTCGACCCGAGTGCGCGGGAGCAGATCGTGGATGAGCAGGTACTACGATGCGTTTGGGCAATCCAAACAATTCTGCCTTCACTGAGTGTTGGCTTGCCGGAGCTCCTCAACATCAAGCGCACTTCTCACCCAAACGAGTGGACTGTGCCGGATATTGAGCAGTTAAAGAAGCAGGCTTCCGCGACCGTACACTAGGCACTTCCCGCTTTCATAAACCCACTGGCATAACATCTCTGCGCTCCGGCGTGGTTCGTAGGTTTTCCCCTGCGGCACGGTAAGATGTATGTCATCCACTCAATCATGTCGCACCGCACCGAAGACTTAAGAATTCAACGAACCAAGGTTGTTCTGCCTCCTGTTTTTCTGGAGGAAGAGCTGCCTACTACTGAAACGGCAGCCGAAACCGTTTATCGGGCACGGGCTGAGGTCACCCGCATTCTCGAAGGCAAAGACCACCGTCTGGTGGTCATTGCCGGGCCCTGCTCGATCCATGACACTCAGGCCGCGATCGAGTACGCCAAGCTTTTGAAGCAAGCGAGCGAGAAATATTCCCGCGATCTGTGCGTGATCATGCGGGTGTACTTCGAGAAGCCGCGGACTACGGTCGGATGGAAGGGGCTGATCAACGACCCGCATCTGGACGGCTCGTTTCAGATCAACGATGGGTTGCGAATTGCACGGCGCCTGCTGTTGGATCTTGCGGAACTTGGTGTGCCGGCAGGCACCGAATTCCTCGACATGATCATCCCGCAGTACATGGTCGGGTTGGTCAGTTGGGGTGCGATCGGGGCGCGCACCACGGAGAGTCAGGTGCACCGGGAATTGGTTTCGGGCCTGTCGTGTCCCGTCGGGTTTAAGAATGGAACCTCCGGCAACGTGCAGATTGCGGTGGAAGCGGTGCAGGCAGCCGGACATGCGCACACTCTCCTGGGGCACACGAAGAATGGACAGTCGGCGATTTTCTTCACGACCGGTAATCCGCATTGCCATGTAATCTTGCGCGGCGGGCGCAAGACCACGAACTATGACGCGGCTTCGATCCAACAAGCTTGTTTGATTCTGGACAAAGCCGGTCTGCCGCGGCGCGTGATGATCGACTGCAGCCATGCGAACAGCAACAAAGATCACAAACGCCAGCCGGATGTCTGCGGCGATGTAGCCAAACAGGTCGCCAACGGCAGTAAAGAGATTTTTGGAGTGATGTTGGAGAGTAATCTTGTCGAAGGAGCACAGAAGTTGTCTAAAGGGAAAGCATTGACCTACGGCCAGAGCATCACGGATGCCTGCATTGATTGGGAGACGACCGAAGAGTTGCTCGGCGAACTCGCGGCAGCGGCGCGGGCTAGGAAGTAGCGGACAAGAACTTCATCTCCGCGGATTCACGCGGATCAACGCGGATT
>JAICWB010000304.1 GCA_025935035.1 Terriglobales bacterium | reverse complement strand
TTATAATCCCTCATGGCGACTCTCCGCCAACAGATCGCGACCAACGTCCTCACTGTCACCAAGTTTCGTGACCTGCAGAAGACGGTTGCGGCCAACCGGCCCGGCGATGATCTGGCCATCATCAAGAAAGCTTATGAGTACGCGCAGGCGCATCACACCGGGCAAACACGCGCCTCCGGCGAGCCTTTCCTGATCCATCCGCTTGAGGTCGCGCAGGTGCTCGCCGAGATGAAGCTCGACTCCGGCGCCATCGCCGCCGGGCTGCTTCACGACGCCATTGAAGACACCGAGGCCACGCGCGAAGACATCAAGAAAGAATTCGGCGAGCAGGTCGCCAACATCGTGGAGGGCGTCACCAAGATCGACAAGATCGACGTAGCCACCAGCAAAGAAGAGCGCCAGGCAGAGAACGTGCGCAAGATGATCCTGGCCATGGTGGATGACATCCGCGTGGTGCTCATCAAGCTGGCGGACCGGCTGCACAACATGCGAACGCTGGAGCATCTTGATCCACAGAAGCAAAAACAGATCGCGCAAGAGACGCTGGACATCTATGCTCCCATCGCGCATCGCCTGGGCATGGGCAAAGTGCGCGGCGAGTTGGAAGACCTGGCGTTCCGCTACACCGACCCAATCGCCTACGAGCAGATACGCGCCGCAGTGGAGGCGCGCAGAAAATCTGGCGAAGATTTTCTCAACAAGACGGTCAAGTTCATTCAGGGCAAACTCAAAGAGAACGGCGTGGACGCTAAGATCGAATACCGCATCAAGCGGCTCTACAGCATCCACCAAAAACTCTTGAAGCAGCGCATCCCCGTGGACCAGGTCTATGATCTGCTGGCCATCCGCATCATCACCAAGTCAGTGAAGGATTGTTACAGCGCGCTTGGCGCCATTCACGGGCTGTGGCGCCCGGTACCGGGGCGAATTAAGGACTTCATCGCCATGCCGCGGCCCAACCTCTATCAATCACTGCACACCACGGTGATCGTGGAAGGCGGCATGCAATTTGAGGTGCAGATCCGCACGGAAGAGATGCACAAGATGGCGGAGGAAGGAATCGCCGCGCATTGGAAGTACAAGCACGGCGGCCCCGTCTCTGCGAAAGACGAACAACGCCTCGCATGGTTGCGACAAGTGGTGGAGTGGCAGCAGGACGTACAGGATCCGGGCGAATTCCTCTCCACATTGAAAGTAGATCTGTATCCGGAAGAGGTTTACACGTTCACGCCGAAAGGCAAAGTCGTCATCCTCTCGCGAGACGCAACCCCGGTAGATTTCGCGTACACCATCCATACGGAAGTCGGGCACACATGTGTAGGCGCGAAAGTGAACGGAAGAATCGTGCCGTTGCGCCACCGTCTGCAGAACGGCGACGTCGTCGAGATCATGACGCAAGCCGGACACACGCCCAGCCGCGATTGGCTTGGCTTCGTGAAGTCGTCTCGTTCGCGCAACAAGATCAAGCATTGGCTCAATGTGCATCAGCGCGAGCGGGCGATCGAGATCGGCAAAAAGCTGATCGAAAAAGAGGCGCGCAAGTATCGCGTGGCGCTGAAAAATATTGCTGATAAAGAATTCGACCGAGTCGCTACCGAATACGGTCTGGCCGGCATGCCCGATCTGTACGCTGGCATCGGCTACGGGAAATTTTCGGCGCGGCAAGTTCTCGCACGAGTCGCGCCTGACTTCGCCAGCGGAGACGTGCAGCCGCAGCCTGAGTCAGACGACGTTCGTGACAAACCCGGTGGGCTCGCCGGCGTCATCAAGCGCGTCTTCGGCGGCGCCAGCGGAGATAGTGGCAGCATTCAGGTGACCGGACACAACGAGTTGCTGGTCTACCGCGCGCGCTGCTGCAATCCCATTCGCGGGGAAGATATCGTCGGCTACATCACCCGCGGCAAAGGCGTGGCCGTACATTCCGCCGCGTGTTCCAACGTGACGAACCTGCTCTACGAACCTGAGCGCAAGATCGCTGTCGAATGGTCAAAGAAAGCCGAACCGAAAGCCGGGAAGCCGGGTACTTATCCGGTGAAGATCACTGTAGCGTGCGATGACAGAGCCGGAATGCTGAAACAACTCACCGCTGTCATCAGCGATGACAACACGAATATCCGCAACATCGAGACGCGAACCGGCGATGGCAATGCGACGATTGACGTTGTCGTTGATATTGAAGACATGAAGCACCTGGAGAGGATCACGACCGGGATCAGGAAGATCAGTGGAGTGCGGGAAGTGCAGCGGGTGAAGAAGTTGTAGATCGAGCGTTGAATCTTCTGCGTCTGTCCGAAATGCCGATATCATTGTTCGCCGCGTGAAATCTTTCTCACGTCTTGAATCCAGTCTCCAGCTCCTGTGAGTGCATAGAAAAACATGATAAAAGGCGAAACGAACAGCGCCGTCAAGAACTTGTAAGGATCTAAAGAATGGGAAATAGCTGCAGCGAGAAGCAGCCATCCAAGACAACGCATCACGGCATTGACGGCCTTATTCCGGCGGTACGCCTCATAGGCGTTTATCGGCTTTTGCCCGATGCTAGGCAACATTACTGAAAACACGAGGCAAACGGCCAGGGCCACAGCCGCACCCCTCATCGTCAAGACTTTCATGTACGTGATAAATGCAATCAACGGAAAGACAGAAATGAAAAGCATTGCAGCTTCTCTCCAACGACTGCCCTGCGTGACTTCTGTCTCGCTTCCGTTGTGAGTCGTTTTATTAACATCGTCTGGAAGTAGGTCTGGGCGAATAGCCATATCAGCCGGGATTATCTGCGCCGTCCTTCGTTTTTGCAAACCTGAGACTGCTACCAGCTCTTTTTAGAATGTTCTTTCCGACATTTACAATGGTTTGCTCATGCCGCGCACCCTTACTCTCTCCCGTGCAGCCCAACTCCGCGCCGAACGCGTGATCCCTGGCGGTGTGAACTCTCCCGTCCGCGCGTTCAAGTCTGTTGGCGGCGAGCCGCCTATCATCGTGCGCGGAGTCGGCGCTTATCTCTGGGACCTCGACGCGAACGAATACATTGACTACGTCGGCTCGTGGGGCCCGCTCATTCTCGGGCATGCATTCAAGCCGGTCGTCGCGGCCATCACGGCCGCGGCGCGCAATGGTTCAAGCTATGGCGCAAGTACTCCTGTCGAAGCTGAACTCGCGGAACTCATCATCTCC
>JAICWB010000025.1 GCA_025935035.1 Terriglobales bacterium | reverse complement strand
TTCCTCATGGCAATTTCCTGACACCGGTCGCTTGTTTGAGTTGTTCCAAAGCGAGCATGTAAGCGGCCACCGCTTGCCGATAAGCTAGTTCGGTGGCCCGATAGCTACGCTCTGCATCAAGAAAATCAAGCAGGCTGGCAGCGCCTTTCTTGTAGGCGTATTCGCTGATGTCCCTGGAATCTTTCGCATTCTTCAAATAGCCAGAATCGTAAAGCTCAACGATCCGTTTGTTGACGTTAAGGGATTCGTACGCGTTGCGAACGTCTGTCATCACCGTTTCGTTGGCTTCCGTCAGCGTCTCTTGCGCTTGATCAATGGCGAACTTGGTGCGCGCTTTCTCACCCTGATTGCGGTCAAAGATGGGCAACTCGATGTTGAAGAACAAGGAGCCGGAACTGGCGCCGGCTACGTGCGAGTAGTTGAAGGAGCTTCCCAGGTCGCGTTTTCCATTTGCGATGGCAAGAAGATTTTGGCTCTTGGCGGCCGTCACCCCTTGTTTTGCAGCTAAGGCGTCCGGACGAATGCCCAACGCTTTAGCCTGCAGGTCTTCCAAGGTCACATTCAGCGGCTGGTATGTGAGATCGCCGGCCAGGGTGAAGTCGGAGGGGACGGCGTCATATCCGATCAGCTGCCGCAAAGCATTCATCGCCTGTACTTGGGCCAGTTGCGCTGCCGAGAAATCATTCTGAAACTGCAACATTTGCAGCCGGATCTTTAAGGCGTCGCCTTCGCTGATGGCCCCGGCTTTGAGTTGGTAATCTGAGATCTCAACCGTTTGTTTGAAGCTGTTCAGATCTTGCGTAGCCAGCTCGACATTCGCCTTTGCCAGTAAAGCGGCGATGTATTGTTGGGCGACGTTGAAGACGATCGTCCGCTCGCTGTCGGCTACCTGATACTGAGTCACGGCGGTCTGGTCTTTAGCAGCTTCTATGCGACGCTTGCGCTTGCCTCCACGCTCGAACGTGTATCCGAGGCCGATGTCGAATTGCTGAAGTTCATCCAGATTCTCCGCGGAAAATGCATGTGGCGTGAATAAGGGCAGAAACTGCGAGTCCCATGACAACACGGGATTCGGCCTTAGCGCGGCGGTGATCTCTTGCGCCTTGCTCTGGTCTATGGTGCTCTTGGCAGCTTTCAGCGCGTGGTTGTGCGCCAGCGCAAGGTCGATTGCCTGTCCCATGTCGAGCGCGACTTTTTGCTGGGCCACCAAAGATTGTGGCAATCCCATCAGACACATCAAAAAGAACGCAGACAACAGGCCTGAAACACCTACGCCAGTTCTACTGAATGAAATGCAATAAACTCGATGCGATCGACATGCACGCATGCCGGCACCTCCGAACACTTGGAATGAAAAGCGAGCCTGTGAGTAGAGCTAGCTCAGCGGAGGAGGGCGGATGAAGAGGGAAAGTTCAGAAGCCCGAGAATGCGGAGAGGAATCAACGGCATGCGGCCGCGCCGCAACCTGCGCCGGCGGAACGAAAAAGGACGCTTGAGTGACGGCGATTGCACGGGTCGAATGCACGACCGTACATACAGGACAGTGACTCTGCGAATAGGCAGACTCCTGTATCGAATGCGTATGAAAGGTTTGTACGAGGAGTAGGCTGGCCAGCGCGAAGAGGCACAAAAGTAGTGCAGCCTTATTAGGGCGATACGATTTCGCAGATCGGCTTTGCGGATACACGTCTACCTTGCGGCCATTCTACCTGATAAGGTGGATTTTGCACATTTACTTGTGCGGTCCCTCGAGTCGTCGCGATAAGAGAAGGAACGATTTTTTAAGGAAAGAAACGGTTTGCCGTGCGAGGGCTTTGCTCAGTCTGGCACCACCGCTGTGGCTTCGATCTCGACTTTGGCTTGGGTCTCCATCAGCCCTTTGACTTCAACGACAGACATTACTGGAAAATGAGTTCCCATCGCATTGCGATAAGCTTCGCCGATCCTTGCCTGCGATTTCAGATATTCCTGTTTGTCTGCGATGTACCACGTCATGCGCGTAATGTGACCAGGTTCGCCCCGGCCGGCGCGCAATACGGCCAAGACATTGTTGAGGGCTTGCGCAACTTGCCCAGCTAAGTCATCGGTTTCGAACTTGCAACGGAGGGGATTCCAGCCGACTTGTCCGGCAATGAAGACGAAGCGTCCACGGGTAGTCATACCATGGGCGTAACCTTTGCCGCGTGGCCAGCCTTCGGGTGTAAGAAACCTCTCGTCGCTCATTGCGTTTCGCTCCTGTTTTGTTCAGCGTTCTGCCGCAATACATAGCGTTGGACCTTGCCGGTGTTGGTCTTTGGCAAGGACTGCACGAATTCGATGGCTCTAGGGTATTTGTAAGGCGCAATCTGGGACTTCACAAAATCCTGAAGTTCATGCGCCAGATCGCTTGATGTAGTGACGCCCGATTGAACTACGACGCACGCCTTCACGATCTGTCCGCGTTCCTCATCTGCGACGCCTATCACCGCGCACTCAGCGACCTTCGGATGGGTGAGCAGAACCGATTCGACCTCGACGCCGGAAATGTTGTAGCCCGACGAAATGATCATGTCGTCCGTACGGCCCTGAAACCAGAAATAACCGTCAGCCTGCATGCGATATGCGTCCCCGGTGAGGTTCCACCCGTTCTGCACATATAGTTGCTGGTTTTCAATATTGTCCAGATATCGGCAGCCGGTCGGTCCTTGCACTGCAAGCTTTCCCACTGTACCGACAGGAACTTCTTTGCCGGTTTCATCGACCACGCGCGCGCGATATCCGAAACAGACTTTGCCCGTGGCGCCAGGTCGCATGTCTTCTTCCGCTGCGCCTATAAACATATGCAGCATCTCAGTCGAGCCGATGCCGTCGATGATGCGCAATCCTGTTTCTTTTAACCACGCTTCGAAGGTGGCAGCAGGGAGTGGCTCTCCGGCCGAGACGCACTTTCGCAGCGATGAAACATTGTAGTCGCGCACGGACTTCAGCATCCCTCGATACGCGGTGGGCGCCGTGAAACAAACCGATGCGTGATGATCCTGAATTCCCTGAAGGAGATGTGCGGGCGTGGTTTGTTCCAGCAAGAGAGTGGCAGCTCCGATACGCATGGGGAAAAGCAGCAGCCCTCCCAATGCATATGTAAAAGCAAGCGGCGGCGTGCCGCAAAAGATGTCGCCGCTGTTCGGCTTCACAATGTGCTTGGGAAAACACTCTGTGGCCGCGATCAAGTCGCGATGAAAATGCATGGTGCCTTTGCTGCGGCCCGTCGTTCCGGATGTGAAGGCTATGATCGCGACGTCCTCGGCAGCGGTATCGCAATTACGAAATGTTACGGATTCCTTCGCCATCAACTGTTCGAGCGATGATGGATCCTCTTTGCCGAAGGACACCACCGTTGAACCCGACAGGGTCTCAAATGCCGTCTCGCAATCTGCTGCTACCCGATGATCGCAGAGCGCGAGATCGATCCTGGCAGTATTGGCAATGTGTATCAGCTCGCGAGAGCGCAGCAGCGGGTTCGTATTCACCACGACCCCGCCTGCTTTGATCACGCCAAACCAGCAAGCCACCAGCATCGGATGGTTGTATCCGCGCAAGAGGACGCGGTTGCCGGGCACCAGGCCGAATCTCCGCACGAGCAGATTCGCTATTCGATTTGCTTTCTCGTAAAGATGGCGATAAGTCCAATTTCCGCTTGAGTGCAGGTAGGCGAGCCGCTCACCCCATCCTTTATCTATGGCGTCGTCCAGAAGAGTGGTGGCGCAATTAAGACGCTCCACTTGGACATCGGGAATTCCCGAAACGTCAATCACCGGCCACATCTCCCGTGGAGGCAATGACTCGGCACAGAAGGTATCCACATGTGCGCTGCGGACTGAATGAGTAGTTGTCATCACGTCTCAGTTATGACCTTGCTTTGTGCCGCTCAATACCTGTCCAGCGATGATCAATTTCTGTATCTCGCTCGCCCCTTCATAGATACGTAAAGCGCGGACTTCGCGATAAAGCCGCTCAACCGTCGCACCTGCTACGACTCCCTTAGCGCCGAGCAACTGAACAGCGTTGTCCACGATCCACTGCGCCGACTCGGTGGCGTGCAGTTTCGCCATTCCGGCTTCGCGGTTGATTCGCTGCGCGCCTGTGTCTCGCAACCAAGCTGCACGATAGACCAGGAGGGCGCTCGCATCAATGGCCGTTGCCATGTCCGCGATCTTTGCTTGAGTGATCTGCAAGGCGGAGAGCGGTTGGCCGAATGCGGTACGCTCCGTACTGTGCGCAAGCGCTTCGTCCAAAGCTCGTCGTGAAAATCCCAGCGCTGCCGCTCCTACGGTGGTGCGAAAGATGTCTAACGTGCCGAGGGCGACGCTCATTCCTTTGCTCACTTCGCCGACAACAGAGTCCGCAGTGACTGCGCAATCCCTGAGACGGATGGTGCCGAGAGGATGCGGGGCCATCACTTCAATACGCTCGGGAATACTCAAGCCGGGATTGCCGGCATCAACTGCGAGCGAGATGAAGCGGCGTTCTTTTTCATCGGCCATTCGGCAGAAGACCACGTAGTGGTCGGCGATACCGGCATTCGATATCCAAGTCTTTTCACCGTCGATCAGGTATTGATCGCCCACTCGACGCGCTGAGGTGGTCATCGCATTCAAGTCAGAGCCGGCTTCTTTTTCTGAGATAGCGAAGGCACCAATACTTTTTCCCGCTGCGATGTTGGGAAGGATCTTCTGCTTAAGAGCGTCTGAGCCGAATAAAGTGATTGGACCAACCCCGAGCCCTTGCAAAGCAAAGCAAAACTCAACCAGCCCGGAATGCTGCGCCAGAGACTCGCGGATCAAGCAAAGCGAGCGCACATCCAGCCGCTCATGAATCCCACCATAGGTTTTGGGAACCACGTACTTGAGCCAACCGGCTGAACCCAGTGTGTGCACGATCTGCCGGCACGCTTCGTCCACAGGCAGGCGATGGGAGTCTAGGAAGAGGCTTTCATTCGCGGCACACCATGCTTCTAGATTATCAGCGAGATTGCGATGCGAATCATCAAAGAACGGCCACGCGAGATAACTCTTGTCTGCCACAGTCAATTGCCCTCAAACACCGGCGTCTGCTTTTTTGCGAATGCCCGGTATGCCCGCTCAAAATCCGCTGTACTCATGCACTTGGCTTGCGCTTCGGCCTCAGCGTCGATCGCTTCCTCAATGCCCATCTCCCACTCTTCGTTCAAGCATTTCTTGGTGACGGAGTGTGCCACCGTGGGACCATTCGCCAATGCCTGAGCCGATTTCAAAGCTTCATTCTTCAAATCGGCAGGACCCACGAGTCGATTAAAAAATCCCCATCGTTCCGCCTCCTCGCCCATCATGAAGCGCCCTGTATAGAGCAGTTCGGCGGCGCGCCCGTGTCCGATGATGCGCGGCAGGATCGCGCAGGCTCCCATGTCCGCGCCCGATAGCCCCACGCGCACAAACAAGAATCCAACCTTACTTCGCGCTGTGCCGATGCGCAGATCGCTCGCCATGGCCAATATTGCGCCGGCACCGGCGCATACGCCGTCCACAGCCGCGATGATCGGTTGCGGGCATGCCCGCATCGCCTTCACTAGACTGCCGGTCATCCGGGTAAAGGCCAAGAGTTTGTCAGTGTTGTTCCTGGATCGCATTTTCACTAGCGGGCCGATGATCTCATGCACATCTCCGCCAGAGCAGAAGTCCTCGCCTGCTCCGGTGATCACTACACATTTCACTTCAGGAATGTGCTGCAACCTGCGAAACGTATCCACCAATTCCGCATAGGATTCGAAAGTCAGCGGATTTTTCTTTTCAGGCCGAGATAGCGTGATGACCGCGACCTTGCCATCAACCCGCCACAAGAAGTGCTTTGGACTGATCTCGGAAGCGTTCACGCAGTCTCCTTCCTGGCGCTCTGCACCGTGTCCCTCAAGCGCCCGATGAGCTTATGCAGTTGCTCGATCTCCGCATCTTTCATTCCGGCGAACATCTGTTCGATCCACACACGATGGCTTTGCGCCATCTTTTCCCATGCTCTGCGTCCGGCATTCGTCAAGCGCACCCGTTGGCTTCGGCGGTCATGAGGCAAAGCGTTGCGCGAGACAAGCTTTTCTTTTACCAGTCGCTCTGTCAGACCAGTGAGGTTTCCATTCGTGACCATCAGCCGTCGGGACAGTTCACCCATCGTCAGGCCGGCGTCGCCGACGGCATCCAGTTGAGCAAGCATGTCGAACCGGGGAAGTGTGGTCTGAAATTCTTCGCGCAATCCACTTCGCACAAGTGACTCGATCAAGTTCGAGCACTTGAGCAAACGTAGCCACAGCCGCAGGTATGAATCTGACCGTTCCCGGGATACCGCCACTCGCTTCATTTCATCACCTCACCGGCGGCGACCACGATCGATTGTCCCGTGATCGCAGAGGCCCCGGGCGAACTCAACCACGCGACCGCATTAGCGACCTCAGCCGGCTCGATGAACGAACCACGGGGAATCGTTCGCACGAGCAGATGCTTCGCCTCATCTTCAGTCTTGCCTGCATTCATCAATGTCTTGATTCCCGCGTGTGACATCTCCGTGTCTGTATAGCCCGGACAAACCGCATTCACTGTGATCTTGGTCTTTACCGTCTCCGCCGCTAACGCGCGCGTGAGGCCGATGACGCCGTGCTTTGAAGCGCAGTATGCTGTAATAGTTGAATAGCCCTTCAACCCCGCAGTGGAGGCTATATTAATGATGCGACCTTCACCGGCCTTCAGCATTCCCGGCAACACTTGTTGGGTGCACAGAAAACTCCCCGTGAGGTTGACGGCCACCATTCTGTCCCAAAGCTCGCGTTTCATCTCTCCAAATCTAGCGGCTTCGGCTTGTCCTGCGTTATTTACCAAAATGTAAGTGCCGCCAAATCCTTCCTGGGCCTTTGCGAAGGCCGCTCTTATCGAATCTTCACTGCCAACATCGCAGATTATCCCAACGGAGCGCGCTCCGAAGCGCGAAACCAGTCGTGCTGCCTGCTTCGCGAGCGTCGCAGCTTCGCGTCCCATTAACGTCACGTCGGCGCCGAGCCTCGCGAGCTCCTCGCTGATCGCGGCTCCGATTCCGCGGCCTCCGCCAGTCACGATAGCGTGTCTGCCTTTTAGGTACGCCGCATCGCTCATTGCGTTCCTCGCTTGATGTTACGTTCCAGCTGTTGTTTGCCGGTGAGATACTGCGGGGGCCAGTATTGTTCCTGGTATCCGAGTTCCGCGGCGGCGTGCAGTGTCCAATGCGGGTTACTCAAATGCGGGCGCGCCAATGCGCAAAGATCTGCGCGCCCCGATGCAATGATGCCGTTCACCTGGTCCGCGTTCAAAATGTTGCCCACTGCAATTGTTTTTACGGCAGCTTCATTTCGTATGCGATCGCTGAACGGCGTCTGGAACATGCGCCCGTAGACCGGTTGCGCCTCGCTCGATGTTTGGCCCGCTGAGACGTGAATGATGTCGGCTCCGGCGGCTGTGAATGCTTTCGCAATCGCCACTGAATCGGCAGATGATATTCCATCTTGCACCCAGTCCGTCGCAGAGATCCTTACAGACATCGGACGTTCTCCCGGCCAGACCTCGCGCATAGCAGCGAAGACTTCAATAGGGAAGCGCAGCCGGTTCTCGAGCGATCCGCCGTATTCGTCGTCGCGCTGATTGCTGACCGGCGTAATGAAGCTGGAAAGCAGATATCCGTGCGCACAATGCAATTCGAGCATGTCAAAGCCGGCGTCAATCGCCATCAGTGTAGAACGAACAAAATCTGCTTTCACTTTGTCCATGTCTGCGCGCGTCATGGCGCGGGGTATCTGCATGCCTGGCTGAAATGGGATTGCTGAAGGACTGATCACTTGCCAATTTCCGGAGTCGAGAGGCTCATCCATACCTTCCCAAGCGACCTTTGTAGATCCTTTGCGGCCTGAGTGTCCAAGCTGAAGACAGATCTTCGCTTTGCTGTGGGTATGAGTGAAGTCTACGATTCGCTTCCACGCTGGCACGTGGTCCTGGGAATACATTCCTGTACATCCCGGCGTGATGCGGCCTTCGGGTGAGATGCATGTCATCTCAGTGACGACCAATCCTGCCCCGCCCATTGCACGGCTACCAAGGTGAACAAGGTGAAAATCGTTTGGCGTGCCATCCACCGCGCAATACATGTCCATGGGCGATACGATGATTCGATTCTCCAACTTCATATTTCGCAGAGCGAACGGGGTGAACATCGGAGGAATGGTTCGCTGAGATTCATGGGCTGCACTCGCTTTGCTGGCGAACCAGCGCTCGACGCCTGCCAAATATTTCCCGTCCCTCAGCCGCAGGTTTTCATGGCTTACGCGCTGACTGCGTGTCAAAAGGCTATAAGTGAATTGCTGCGGTTCTAGGGCGACATAGCGTTTAACGTTTTCAAACCACTCCATCGAGTTGCGCGCAGCATTCTGCAGGCGTAACGCCTCCGTCATGCGTTCGTCCTGGTATTTCTGCAGTGCCGCCGGCAGATCATGCTCATGGGCCAGACACTTTGCTAAAGCAATGGCATCTTCCATGGCCAATTTCGTACCTGAACCGATGGAAAAGTGTGCGCTATGCGCCGCATCGCCGATCAAGGCGACATTTTTATAGAACCACTTCTCATTACGCACCAGCGTGAAATTTGTCCACGGCGAAGCATTACGGGTGTCATTGCTGATCAGCCTGTGACCTTTAAGCCACGATGCGAACATCTTTTCGCAAGCGGCAATCGTCGCCGCTATATTCATTCGGTCGAAGCCCGCGGCACGCCAGGATAGCTCGTCGCACTCCACGATAAAAGTGGAAGTGTCATCATCGAAGCGATAGCAGTGAGCCTGGAAGACCCCATACTGGTCCTGAACAAAGTAAAAAGTGAATGCATCGAACTTGTAATCGGTCCCTAGCCAAATGTACTTAGCGCTGCGAACGTCGAGGCGAGGGCGGAACTCCGACGCGAACTGATTTCGGACCACGCTATTGATACCATCGGCTGCGATGATCAAGTCCGCATCGCCTAGACCTAGGCTCTTTAGCTCTTCAACCGCCGCCCTAAGGGGTGTTTCAAAGCGTAACTCGACGCCCAACTCTGTCGCGCGTTTCTGCAAGATGCTTAGCAGTTTCTTGCGGGAGATGCCGCTGAAGCCGTGTCCACCAGAAGTGATCTTTGTGCCTTTGAAGAAGACGTCAATATCGTCCCAGTGCGCGAAGTTCGAAGTGACGGCGTCAAAAGTGGGGCGGTCTGCCGCGCGGAAGTTCTCGAGCGTCTGATCAGAGAAGACCACTCCCCAACCGAAAGTACTGCCCTCGGCATTCCGTTCCAGCACAGTAACCTGGTGGCGAGCGTCTGCGCTTTTGAGTAACAGCGCAAGGTACAGCCCGGCGGGGCCTCCGCCGATGATGGCGACTTTCACGCCCACAGGATACTCCAAAGTAATAGTTTATGCTTAAAAGAATTCTTGAGTCGTGCGGCCGTGAATGAACTGCGGTTGACCGATTCATCCCTCTTGGGTATAAAGATTCCACTCAAGGTGTACGGGAAGGCGGTGTAAATCCGCCACTGCCCCGCAACTGTAAGCGCGAAAGAAGCTGAACACATGCCACTGGGATTTCCTGGGAAGGCGTTCAGGTTCGCCTAAACAAGGCCCGCGCAAGTCAGGAGACCGGCCATGAGCTTGCCTTTGGGCGATCGGCTTCTTTGGGAGAGCTGACGTGCTAACGCACTTGCATCTTTTCCCGCGGTCCCCCGGCAAGTAACTTCCGAGGGGAATACCACAATGCAAGTTCGCTCTCTCCGCCTGCTTCGCAGGCTCGCCTTCACCTTCATTTTTATTTGTGGAATTGCTACGTCCATGGCTTCTGCTGCCAACAGTATCTCCGGACACATCCTGGACCCGCTCGGCGCGCACGTTCCGAACGCGAAAATCGCTCTTATCGCAGATGGAAAGGAAGTCGCAACCACATCCTCCGATTCAGACGGCGCATACACTTTTGTCAGCATCTCCGCATCGCGTTACACGATTCGCGCCTCTGCGCCCGGATTTGCTTCGGCGGAAAGTACGCCCGTTGTTGCGCGCTCCTACGGTCAGACGGTACTTGACCTCATTCTTCCGCTGGGCGCTATCTCGCAGCAGATCGTTGTGACTGCTACGGGAACTGATCTTCCGCAATCACAAGTCGGCGCCTCAGTCAGTCTGGTGAATGACAAAGATCTCGCCGGACGACTTGCAGCCTTTGAGTCCCTTCGTGTTGCATCGGGCATTCAAGGCGTTCAGACGGGCGGCCTTGGCGGCAAAGCATCTTTGTTCGTGCGCGGCGCGAATTCAACTTCCAACAAGGTGTTGATCGATGGTGTGCCGGCAGACGACATCGGCGGCACTTATGAATTTGCGAATCTCGCTGCCAATTCTATCGACTCAGTCGAGATATTTCGCGGGCCGAACAGCGTGCTTTTCGGTTCGGATGCGATCGGCAGCGTTGTCAATGTAACGACTCGCCGCGGCCTGACCGTGACGCCGCAGGTGGAACTGATGGCGGAAGCAGGAACCTTCGGCACCTATGATTACTCAGCGAATCTGAGTGGCGCGTATCGCGCATTTGATTACCTCTCAGAGTTCTCACGAGTGGATTCGCGCAATAATCTGCCGAACGATGCGTATCACAATGCCACATTTGCGGGAAATTATGGATGGAGTCCGCTGGCTTCCACTGAGTTGAGACTGAATGTCCGGCGCAATGTATCCAATGTGGGCCAACCGAATGAATTCGACGCATTCAAGATCGCGGACGATTCTTACTTGAAAGAACAAAATACATTCATCGCCGCGACCCTTCAAAATCAAACGACGCAGAATTGGCATAATCTTATTCGCTACGGCGCGGCGCGGATCTCACTGCAATCGGTGAATCCCGCGTTGAGTGGCATTCCATTCGATCCGTTTCCCGGATTTGACTTCGGCCCAAACGGAGTTGGCCAGACAGTCACGCTGTGTTCGCCGTCCGGATGCACTTCGCCGGGACAGGCGATCCTCGATTTCGCAGGGACATTCCCTACCGACTTCGACTCGCTCACGAGCCGCGACTTTTTACAAACGCAGTCGGATTATCGCTTCAGTTCGCACCTCACGGCATTATTCGGCTTCCGTTACGAGAACGAGCGCGGTGTCACGAATTCTGCGTTCTCGCGCAACAGCACCTCGCGGGACAATTTCAGCTACACGTTACAAGCGCAGGGCGATCTGTCTCGGCGTCTTTACGCGACAGCGGGCATAGGACTCGAGAAGAATGCCGTGTTCGGATTTGCCGCGACGCCGAAAGTCTCTTTGGCGTATTACATCGCACCTCCTTCTGACAAAACCCTGTCGGGTACAAAGCTCCGCTTCAATTTCGGCAAGGGAATCAAAGAGCCCAGTATTTTCAATGAAACCTCGTCACTGTTTAATATCCTCACGCAGAGCGCGCCGCAGCTTGTCGCGCAGTTTCATGTGAATCCCGCTGGTCCAGAGCGTAGTCGCAGCTTCGATTTCGGCTTCGAACAGGGATTGTTCGGCAGCCATGTATCACTCTCGCAAACTTTCTTTCACAATAGTTTTTATGATCAGCTAGAGTTCGTAGATAAGACCCTTCTACCCGGACTCGGGGTACCCGCCGCCGCAGCCGCAGCTTTGCCTTTTGGCGCTGCAGTAAATTCGCTGGACTACCGCGCCCTCGGCGCCGAGACTGAGCTCAAGTTCGATCTTTCACACGGCGTCTCCGCGATCGCCACCTACACTTACACGGCTGCGGTGGTCACCAGATCGTTCAGTAGCGACAATCAGTTTCCCTCGTTCAATCCGGCATTTCCCACGATTCCCATCGGCGCATTTTCTCCGTTGATCGGTAACCGCCCTTTCCGCATTGCGCCTCAAGTGGGTTCGTTCGCTGTCGCTTATTCGCATCAGAAGTTTTTCGCTAGCCTTTCCGCGTACCTCTCCGGTCGGCGCGATGACAGCACGTTCCTCACGGACAGCTTCTTCGGCACATCGCTACTTCTGCCTAACCGCAATCTAGATCCGGGTTATCAGAAGCTAGACGTCCATGCGGCCTATGCGATCCACCCTGCGCTACAGGTTTTTGGCACGGTTGAAAATCTGCTGGATCAGCACTATGACGCTGCTTATGGGTTTCCATCGCTGCCAATCACGGTCCGAGCAGGCCTGAAGTTCACCATTGGAGGTGATGCGTGGAGACCGAGATTCTGATCGCGGTGGCTCGAGCGCTGGCATGAAGCGTGTGATGTTGTCATGGAGCTCAGGCAAAGACAGTGCCTGGGCTCTGCATATGTTGCGGCAGTCAGCGCATCATGAAGTGGTGGGCCTGCTGACCACGATGAACGCAGACGCGGACCGCGTGGCCATGCACGCCGTTAGACGCTCACTGCTGGTAGAGCAGGCAGCGGCTGCGGGACTGCCTTTGACCACGGTCGGTTTGCCATGGCCCTGCTCCAATCAAGAGTATGAAGCGCTGATGTCAGACGCTTGCCGGAACATGATGTCGCAGGGCATCGAAGCGATGGCTTTTGCCGATCTGTTCCTGACTGACGTGCGCGACTATCGCGAGCGGCAGTTAGCTGGAACGGGCATTGCGCCGATATTTCCTTTATGGGGCTTGCCGACTTCTCATCTGGCGCGAACGATGATCAAAACCGGTTTGCGAGCGCGCCTGACCTGTATCGATCCTTCAAAGATCCCCGCTGAACTCGTGGGAACCGAGTTCGATGAAGAGCTTCTTTCCCGATTGCCCCCTACTGCCGACCCTTGCGGCGAGCGGGGCGAGTTCCATACCTTCTGCTATGCCGGCCCTATGTTTTCTCGACCCATCCCATGCGTATCAGGAGAAGTGGTGCGACGCGAGGGATTTGTATTTTCAGACCTGCTGCCGCTTTCCACCTCAGATTGATGCGGTGACGAACCGCTGATTGCCTCGTCAAATGCAGCGGACACTTCTATGCCTTTGCGGCGTTTGACCGCGAAGATGCTGAAGTCGTATTCTCGGCAGTCTACTGCTACTTGTCTCTTAACCGCTTTTTTAGTCAGGAGATCCAATGGTAAGAAAAATTGCTATCACGGCGATGACGGCCTGTCTTTCTATCGCCGCCTTTGCGCAGTCCAACCAGCCGTCCATCACTCTCGATGAGATACTTGCCAAAAATCTAAAGGCCCACGGCGGCGCTGAGAAACTAAATGCCATTAAGACTCTGCGCATGGATACGACGCTGGAGTATGCGCCCGGTGCTGACGCTGATTTCACTGTCGAGCTAAGCCGGCCGAACAAGGTCCATTACGGATTCACACTGCAAGGCATGACACAGAGCCAGGGATACGATGGCAAATTCGGTTGGGGCAATGATCCCTTCGACGGCAAGCGCGATGCCGAACCCCTCGGGGAAGATGATCTCAAAGACATTCAGGAGCAAGCCGAGTTCGGCTTCCCGCTGGTCGTCTACAAAGACCAGGGTTACAAGATGGAATATCTTGGCATGGAGCCAGTGGAGGGAAGCGATGCCTACAAGGTGAAGATCGCGCTGCCCAACGGCGACGACGTCACCTACTTCCTTGATGCTGATTATTTCCTTGAGATCCGCGAAGAGGTGAAACGCCGGGTCCGCGGGGCGGAACGCGAGATCGATACCAGCATCGGCAACTATAAAGAAGTAAATGGCGTGGAATTTCCGTTCTATTACGAGACCGGAACCAAAGGCAATCCGAACACGCAGAAGTTTACAGTGGACAAGATCGAGGTCAATCCGCCGGGAATAGACGACGCCTACTTCAAGATGCCGGAGAAAAAATCGGCTCCGCCGCAAAAACCCGCTGACAAGAAAGGCGGAACACATGAATAAGTTCTTTGTTGCACTTCTGCTCGCATCGTCATTCGCTTTTGGTCAGTCCGCTCCTGCAAGTGATTCCGTTCGCGTCGATTCGAACCTTTTCTCAGGCTTGGGAGCACGCAACATTGGCCCTGGGACGATGAGCGGACGCGTCGCCGCCATTGACGGCGTCATCGTGAAAGACCGCCTCACACTTTATGTTGGCGCGGCTGGAGGCGGAGTGTGGAAGTCTGAGAACGGCGGCACCACATTCAAGCCGGTCTTTGACAAGTACACACAATCGATCGGCGCGGTCACCATCGATCCGAATGATCCGAAGACAGTCTGGGTAGGCACCGGTGAATCGTGGGCGCGTAACAGCGTCTCGGTCGGCACAGGGATTTATAAAACCACCGATGGCGGCGATACCTGGCAATTCATGGGGCTGCCAAAGTCGGAACATATCGCGCGCATCCTTGTGGATTCGAAGAACAGCAATACCGTCTATGCCTGCGCGATGGGTCACCTTTGGGACCGGAGTGAACAGCGCGGTGTCTATAAGACCCTTGATGGCGGCAAATCGTGGAACAAAATCCTCACCGTCAACGATGACACCGGTTGCGCCATGCTCGCAATGGATCCGCAGAACAGCGGCACGCTCTATGCTGCTATGTGGCAATTCCGGCGCAAGGCTTGGACCTTCAACTCCGGTGGTCCAGGCAGCGCTCTCTTCAAGACCACCGACGGTGGTTCAACCTGGAAGAAGCTGACTAAGGGACTTCCGGAAGGGGAGCTGGGGCGCATCGCAGTGGCTGTCGCTCCATCGAAGCCGAATGTGGTGTATGCAGCGGTAGAAGCAAAAGACGGCGCTCTCTTCCGCTCAGACGACGGCGGCGACACATGGAACCGCCTAAGCTCGACACTATTTATGGTCTGGCGCCCGTTCTACTTCGCCAACTTATATGTCGATCCCAAGAATGAGAACCGCGTGTACAAGGTGGGTGGCAGTCTGATTGAGAGCGAAGATGGCGGTAAGACTTTCAATGCCATCGCCGGAAGTATTCACGGTGACTTTCACACGATCTGGATCAACCCCAACGACCCCGAACGCATGATCGTCGGTGACGACGGCGGACTCGGGGCGACCGAGGATCGTGGCGCGCACTGGCGGTTCTTCGCTAACCTTCCTGTCGGACAGTTCTACCACGTGAGTTATGACATGGAGCGTCCATACAACGTGTATGGAGGTCTGCAAGACAACAGCTCATGGTTCGGCCCGAACACATGGCCGGGCGGCACGACGAATAGCATGTGGGTGAATGTGTTCGGTGGTGATGGATTCTGGGTGTTTGAAGACCCTTCAGATCCAAATTACATCTACGCCGAGGCACAAGGTGGATATATCGGCCGCGTAAATCGTCACACGCACGAAACACGCGACATTCAGCCTACGCCTGGCGCGAATGAAAAGAAGTACCGCTTTAATTGGAACACGCCCATCCATATGAGTCCGAACGAAAAGGGCACCATATATATAGGTGCGGAGTACCTGTTCCGTTCGCGCGACCACGGAAATTCGTGGGAGAAGATATCGCCCGACTTGACCACTAATGACCCGGAAAAGCAGAAGCAAGAAGAATCCGGCGGCATCACGGTGGACAATTCCGCGGCAGAAGAAAACACTACCATCTATACCATCAGCGAATCGCCGAAAGATGGCAAACTCATCTGGGTGGGAACCGACGACGGCAATGTGCAGATCACGCGCGATGGTGGCAAGAGCTGGACAAACGTCATCAAGAATGTCCCCAGCCTTCCGCCCAACACATGGGTCACCACGGTTGAGGCCAGCCGATACGACGCGGGCACAGCCTACGCGACGTTCGACAATCATTACGTGGGCGACATCAAAACCTATGCTTATAAGACCACGGACTACGGCCAGACCTGGCAGCCATTGATCTCCGACGACTCCGGCGTTACCGGATGGGCGCACGTGATCAAAGAAGACACCGTCAACAAGAACCTACTCTTCATGGGCACGGAGTGGGGCCTCTACATCTCCATTGACGGCGGGAAGCAGTGGGCGAAGTTCAGGGGAAAGGAATTCCCTGAGAACGTCGCAGTGAATGACATCGCCGTTCAACCACGTGAAGGTGATTTGCTGCTCGCCACGCATGGCCGCGGCATGTGGGTGCTGGATGACCTCACGCCGCTGCGCGAACTCACTCCCGAGACTCTGCAAAAAGATGTCGCTTTCCTGGACTCGCGGCCAGCCGTACAAAGCGTTTTGCAAGGTTATGGCTGGGCAGATGGCGAGATGAATTACGTTGGGCGCGCTACCGCTGATGGCGCCTTCATCACGTACTACCAAAAGCGGCGGCACATCTTCGGCGACCTTAAGCTTGAGGTTTACGATTCGTCGGGCAAACTGGTTTCAAAACTTCCGGCCAGTACGCGCAAGGGCATCAATCGCGTCGAGTGGTCTGAGCGCATCAAGGCTCCCCGGGTCCCTCCCGCCGCCACGGCCGCGTTTGCTGCGTCGCAAGGGCCGCGATTGGTGCCAGGCACTTACACGGTGAAGCTACTCGATAACGGCAAGACTTACACCAGCCAGGTGAAGGTCACTGGCGATCCGTTATCCAAAGCAACGCCAGAAGACCGTCAACTCCAGTTCGATACGTCGATGAAGATATATGCCACGCTCGAACGCATGAGCGATCTCGTCGACTCGATGCTCTCAACTCACGCGCAAGTACAGCAGGCGGCTGCGAAACTGCCCGAGGCTGACGCAACACGAAAACGTTTGGACGCTCTTGCGGACTCGATCGATACGCTGCGTTCAAAGATCGTGGCCACCAAAGAAGGTGGTGCGGTCACGGGTGAAGAGCGTATCCGCGAACTAACGGCTGAACTTTACGGCAATGTGGCGTTCTATGAAGGGCGCCCCACGCAGACGCAGATCAATCGCGCGTCTGCGCTCGATACCGAACTTAGTGCGGTTGTGAATGATTATGACGCGTTGATGAAGACGGAGTTGCCGGCTGTTAATCAAATGTTGCAAAAGAAAAAACTGCCGGCCATCAAGGTACCGCCATCCGGAGAATCAAAGTCGGGAGCACTAAAGTAAGTACAGGCACTTTGCAAGAGACGCAGTCCGCTGCGTCTCTTTTATTTGCCCAAAGCTTTCGAGTCAAACTCAAGCGATTCCGGTAAGTGTTGTGAGAAGTATTGCAAGTCGTGTCCGCCGGGATAGATATGGAACTCATGAGGCACTCTGCGCGCCGTCAGCAGTTTGTCCAGCGCCCGCGCGCCTGCATCGAAACCGAAAAAATCATGGTCGCCGCAATCGAAATAGATCTTTAATCTCTTTAGGTCTGCCGTCTTTGCATATGTGAACGGGCTTTGTCTTTTCCAATAATCGTTGTCCAGGGGCTTTCCGAACGCCGTTCCTATCATTCCGGCCACGCTTGACTGCCCCGCGCCTTTCGGCAGTTCCTCGATCAAAGCGGCGCTGTGCGCGCTGACTGCGGCGAATAGCTCAGGATGTTTGAAAGCGATCCTGAGCGCACCGTAACCGCCCATGGATATGCCGGAGATCACTCGCCCTTTTCTCGAACGCTCCAGGTGATACTTTTTTTCCATTGCCGGAATGAATTCGTGCAAAAAGAAGTCTTCGTACCGGACTTTACCGTCCTTTGAATTCACATAGAAACTGCGCCCGGCGAAGGGCGTGATGATCACGAAGTCCCCGATCGCTTTTCTATGTCGCATTTCATCCACGAGGTTCCATATGCCATTGTTAAAGAGTGATTCATCGTCCTGGCCAAGGCCATGCAGAAGATAAACGGCAGCATAGCCTTTAACGCCATTACCTGAAGTATTACTTGAAGCAGGGAATCCGCCTGGCAGCAAAGCGCAGTAATGGACTGACGGAGGCACATACTTGCTCACGATCCGGTCGCATTCGACTCGGCTGGAAGCAAAGCAGAGCGAAGGAAGAAGAAGTAACAGTCCAAGTGCGCATCGCGCTCTAGTCATGCCGCAAGGCCTTGACCGGATCGAGCTTGGCCGCTCGAGAGGCAGGATAAAGTCCTGAGACCAAGCTCATCACAAGCGAGAAGCCTAACGCTAAGGCAACAAGCCAGAGCGGGAGATACCAGAGATTCTCTGTCGGCAGTCCTTGGCGTTGCAGATAGATATTGGTCCCGAAGTTGATGACCTTCCCGATCGCCCATCCTAGAAGAATGCCCAGGGTGCCCCCCAGGAGTCCCATAGCTCCGGCCTCAACAAAGAACAATGTCTTCACGTCTATGTCGCTTGCGCCCAGGGCCTTC
This sequence comes from Terriglobales bacterium, assembly GCA_025935035.1. Classification (GTDB taxonomy): domain Bacteria; phylum Acidobacteriota; class Terriglobia; order Terriglobales; family Acidobacteriaceae; genus JAICLA01. The sequence goes on along the minus strand of JAICWB010000025.1, from coordinate 894 downwards.
ATGATCCCGATCTCGCGGCGGCGCTCCATGATCGCCATCACCAGCGTATTCATGATTCCGAGCGATGCCACCGCCAGAGCCAAGCTGCCGAAGATTCCCAGAAACACATCGACGATCGCGAACGCGCGGGTCAGCGCAGCCGACGCGTCTTGCAGAGAATAAGTCGAAAACCCGATCTTGCGGATGGCGTCTTGTAGTTGCGGGACAAGACTGGCCTTTTGGGCGCGCACGATCAAGGTTAGATAAGTCCTGCCCGTAGCCGGACGCATCATCGTGCGTAGGTCTGTGGGCTGCACAACATTCAGCGTTTCTGCCAGGGCCACCGGTATATACACGCGGCCGCGTGACGCGGCGCGGACTCCTCCGTAGGGCTCCTGATTCACCACGCCGATGATGCGCAGCTTCATCTCTTTACGGACGACGCTGAAGCCCATTTCGGCGGGGGCCATTGCGTCGGTTGTTTTTCCCCCCGCGTTCGCGTTCGGCACTTTTTCGCCATAGCGCAAGATCAAGTCTGTCCCGATCAATTTTTTGGCGTCCGCGGGATCGATCTTCTGTTCGCGCGGGGAGCGCGGATCTTCAGGCATATCCAGCAATTCGCGCGCGAACTCGCCCAGGATGATGGCCTCGTGAGCATCCGGCGCTGAAAAGAACTTGCCTTGCAGGTCCTCAAAAGCTTCGCTTGCATTTGAAGAGACCGGCAAAGAAGCGACAGTTGTGAAGTGCGGCTTGTCTTCCTTGCCCGGCAGCGCGTAGCGCAGTTCGGCGTTGAGCCTGATCTCGGGATAGACCTCTTTCACTCCCGGCATCTTCGTTAATTCCCGCCGGGCCGCATCATCCAGCACGCGCGCTTCGGTGGGCTTTGCATTTGGATTCGCGCGGCGATCTTCCAGC
>JAICWB010000139.1 GCA_025935035.1 Terriglobales bacterium | reverse complement strand
TTGATGAGGGCGTTTATCGAGAAAAAATTGCCGCAGCACTCGCCGCAAGCTCTGCGCAAATTTGTGGAGACAAATTACGCCAGAGAGCGAGCCCTACCGGACTTCGTCCGCGCCACCATTGGCGGTTAGACGGGGAAAGACCAACCTTGCGAGCAGTAGTGTGACGACGAACATCGTGGCATACGCCGCCAATGTGCTCCATGCTGCGCCCAGGATGCTGATGCGGGGTATCAAGATGAAGTTGAGGACCAGGTTTGCGGTGGCTGCAAATATAGAAATAATGACCAGAAACTCGGTCCGCTTGAATCCATGGAACATGGTGTGAAGTGAGGAGGCCATTAAGTAAAAGAAATGAGCAATGGCGATCAGCATCATCAGCTCTCTGCTGTACCAGTACCTATCGCCCAATATCAATCGCGCGATCCATTCGCCGAAGAAATAGATCGCGGTTATCAGGACAATGCCGCTTACGAATGCGAGCGACGTCCGATATTTCAGTAATCGAAGTACTCCCGTCCAATCCTTGGCCTCAAACCTTTCGAAGAGCCGGGCTCTGGCCGCGCTCTCCTGCCAGGCGTTCAGAGAAAGGAAAGGCACAGACCATAATCCGTAATTCAATGCATAAACGCCCACTTCGCGCGCGCTCCAGAAGTGATCGATGATGTAACGGTCGGAAGTTGCGAGTATCCAGCCCAAAAAATTGAAGGCGTAAAGCGTCCAACCGAATGTGCTTGCTGCTGCGGCAGCAATGTCTCGCAGTCTGAGGGCCTGCTCCGAGGCGGGAAGCTTCAGGTACTTCGCCCCCCAAACGGCGACCACGAACAAGCCAGCCGCCATCTGTGAAGAGACCACCGCCGAGGCGTCCCCGATCGAACTCCAAATCAACAGAATGAGGAAAGGTATTTGTAAGGATTTGCTCAATGACTGTGCGAAGGTAATGACCCGGTACTTCTTTTCCGCTTCCAGTAGCGCGAGCGTGCCTGACAGTTCGGCTTGTGAAAAGATCACCAACACTGCGGGTACAGCGAGCGACAGATAAACGCGGTTCCCTAGGCGGAAATACAGCGCGCTCGCCGCAAGATACATCACTGCAAGGATGGCGGCATTACGCAGTAGCAATTGCAGGAAAGCTCTCGAATATGCTCGTCCACGTCCTGCGGCGGAGTGAGCAAAAAGCAGCCGCAAGTGTGCCGCCACCACTGGGTTTATCAACAACTGGTTCAGCAACCCGGCCACGCCCAGCACCAGACTGGCTTGCCCATATTCATTCGCCGGCACCCAATGGCTGATGATCTTAAAAACAACAACCCCGCTGCCAGCCGACACCAGGTTTGCAGTCAGAGTCCAGAAAAGGTCAGGTACCATGCGCGGCGAGTTCGCAAGCCTATAACGCACGCGGTTGACGATGCCGCTGGGAATCTCGCTCTCAGGACGAGGAGTCATGATCGACGGTCTTCAGCCAAGCTTTGCGATCCGCAACATCTTGCTGAGACGTTTCTCGTAAGTATGCTCCGCATGGGCCCTAATAGAAGCGGCGCGAGCGATCAGCTTCCGCTCGGCTCCGTGATTGAGATAGTATCTTAGCTTCTCCACCAACTCAGCGCGCGAACCAAACGTCACCACCTCTCTGCCCGGCTTGAAAAATTCTTCCAGCGTGGGACGTTCGTCGCATATCTGGAATGCGCCACAACCCGCACTTTCAAAAAGCGTGTTGTTCACGCCATAGACTTCGGCAAAGTTCATTGCATTTACCAGGACTTTTGCCGCATTGAACGCAACAGCTTTTTCTTCCTCGGCGATATATCTGCCTTGGAAAAAGTGCCGACTCCTCGCTTCGATCCCACTCGATGCGACGCTTCCCCAGATGCGAACATTAAATTCCAGTAGCCCTTCGAAAAACTTGGCACGGTAGGGATGCAGAGTACCTTGCGCTGTAACATCGCATCCATACTGTGTCATCTGTTGTGGACTGGGAGTGACTGGTTTATGCCATGCCGGATTACACGCCTCGGGCAAATAATGCGCGGGCATCTGGAGCTTCTCAGTAAGTATTTCTACCAGGCGCGGTTCTTTACAAAAGATGGCGTCATAGGGGCAAGCAAACAGATTCCCGCCTCTCAGGTTGGAGATTGGATCTATATACCAACACAATACTGGAGCCTGGGCAGTTCTCTTAAGTTCCTCCACGACCTTTGGTCCGAACAAGTCGTACGTCACTATCACGGCAGCCGGCCGATGCTCAGCGACATGTTCCAGCACTCGCCTATGCAAACGAGCTTCTAAAGCAGGAAACGCTTTTGGCAATAGTCGTTTTGTTGCGGCCACATACCGGTTTTGGTTGTGGCGCGTCTTCCGGCCTTCGATGGCGAAGACCTGGTGCCCCATCTTCTCGAGCGTAAACGCCACATTACGCGCGAAAGAATCAGGGAACTGCGGACCTATTACGGTGATTTTCATCTCGGACGCCGCCGACCATCATATTCCTACATTGTTTACCCGCTGGGAATGCCGAAATAGATGCTGCTAACCGCAACCTTTCGTTGCGTTTAACGATTGAGGTCAGATTTACCCGTTGTGCATTGCTGAAACAGCGCCCGGGGCGTCAAAGTTCGGTAGTCACAGAAACGTGAAAACGGATTTACGGAGGGACAATGCAATTCAAAGATGCAAAGCGCGAACACCACAGCATACTCGCCGCGGCGGAAAAACGACTGCTCATCCGCATCGCAGAACGAATTCCACAGTCCATCAATTCTGACCACCTGACAGCGGTTGGCTTCGTCGCTATGCTGGCAGCCGGACTTACCTATTGGTACGCGCGGTGGAATCCGGCCGCGCTCTTGGCCGTAATCGCATGGCTGGCGATCAACTGGTTCGGCGATTCGCTGGACGGCACGCTGGCGCGCGTCCGCCGGCAGCCGCGCCCGCGGTACGGTTTCTACGTTGACCACATTCTGGACGCTTTCGGTACTGCGGCACTCTTCCTCGGTCTTGCCGCCTCTGGCTACATGAGCTGGGCGATCGCGCTCGCTTTCTTGCTCGCTTACTTCCTGCTATGCATTGAGATCTATCTGACTACGTACACGCTGGGGCAATTTCATCTGTCGTTCGGGGGCGTAGGGCCGACGGAGTTGCGGCTGGTATTGGCTGCGGGGAATGTTGCCGCGGTCTTTCGTCCGATGGTTCATGTGTTCGGCGCAGACTACAAATTATTTGACGTGGGTGGAGTAGTCGCTGCCGCAGGCATGACACTGATCATGATTTACGCGGCCATGAAACATACGAGCGAACTCTACCGTATTGAACCGCTGCCACCACTCGGCACAGCCGAGGGCGGCTGTTCCACCAAAGCTCTAGCGAACGGCCAGCGGGTCCGCGCATGATCGCCCGCTGGCTCAAGTTCAATGCAGCAGGGATTCTCGGCGTGGGCGTGCAGCTCGTGTCTTTGCACGTCTTCACACATTTCGCGCGATTGAACTATCTACTCGCCACGGCGATCGCGGTGGAAGCTACTCTGATCCATAACTTCATTTGGCATGCGCGGTACACGTGGCGCATGCGCACAGCGCACGATCCGAGGGCGTCTTTGCGCCGCTTTTTGCATTTCAATCTCATTAACGGCTTGGTCTCATTGGCAGGGAACCTGCTACTGATGAAATTTCTGGTCGAACAAGCAAGCCTGCCGCTCGTGGCAGCAAACCTGATCGCCATTGCCGCGTGCTCGACGGTCAACTTTGCAATCGCAGAATTCTTTGTCTTCGCCGATAAACGCGAACCCGATGACGGCGGCTTGTTCGTCTGACCGCCACCGGATTAGCCGACAGCGGGCAACCGCGCCGCGCCCAAAAGGCCGGCGTCGCCGCCGAGCAGTGCTTTGCGCACTACCGTGCGCTGCACGATGGGCGCGGTGGGGTCTTCGCCAAGTGTTGCTACATATACGAACGACCGCAACTTGATCTGCTCCATCATCGCCGGTGCGAACGCGTCCCAAGAATTCGATACTCCGCCGCCAACGACGTACATGGGCAGATTCAGGGCGTTAATCATTCCCGCGATCACGATTCCTAACGCGCCGCCCGCCCGCTGATATACGGCCTTCGCGCCGGGATCGCCCTTCATCGCAAGTTCATAGATAGTCTTCGCGGAGAAATTCGCTTCATCGCGCGAAAGTGTTTCGAGGCCCTCGGCGCAGCCGCGCGCGATGTGTTCTTTCGCCATGCGCTTGACTGCCGTGGCAGAAGCGTACTGCTCAAGACACCCTTTGCTGCCACAACCACATGGATGTCCGTTGGGATCCACGGTGATGTGACCGAGTTCGCCGGCCATGCCGGTCATGCCGTGCCAGACTTTGCCGTTGAGCACTAAGCCGCCGCCCACGCCGGTGCCCAAGGTGAATGCGCAAATGTCATTCTCTTCTTTGCCCGCGCCCAACCATTTTTCTCCGAGGGCCGCGGAGTTGGCGTCATTTTCAAGGAAGACGTCAGTGGAAAGCAGCCGTTCGATCTCTTGTTTCACCGGATAGTTCTGCCAATCAGGCAAGTTCGGAGATTGGCGGATCATGCCGCTCTTCATGTCAATGATGCCGGGCACGCCAATGCCGATCCCTTGCATGGTGCCGGCGGCATGATGTTTCAAAGCCAGCGAACGGATAGCCTCGCACATCTCTTTCACTACTGCGTCGCGTCCGCGCGCGACTTCCGTGGCGGTGTTGATGGTTTCGAGGATGTGGCCGGCCTCGTCCACCGCGGCGATGCGCAGGTTCGTACCGCCTAGATCGACGCCGATAGTAAATTGCGACATGGTTTTTTGCCTAAACGCGCTGGTTAAACTTTGTGTGCGTCTTTGCGTGCTTCTCGCTTGATGTTGGCGAAGCGACGCCACAGCGAGAGCGCGTATCCGCCAAGTATCACCCATGTGATTCCGTATGCGATGTAAAGGTTCGTCGGCATCTAGCGGATTCCTTTCAGCTCTGTGGGCCGGCGCGCGGAGTCACTCACGCTCAACGCTTCCATGGTGTGCAGGTAGTCAAGATGCTGCCTGCGACGGTCCAGCGTGTAGCGCATCCATGCCAACAAGCCTGCCAGACATAAGAAAGCCAGCCAGTTCATCATGACTGCATGACTCATCGCAGGATCGATGCTTCCGCCTTGCGAGGCGAACACCGGGGAGGGGTGCTGGGTCCTCCACCAGCGTATCGACATATAAACGATGGGCACGTCGAGAAAGCCGAATACCGCCAGCGCTGCTGCCAGCGTGGCAGTCTGGGAGCTGTTGGAAAATTTTCGCATCATCAGGTAGCTCACGTAGATCATCCAGCAGACGAGTGTGGTCGTGAGGCGGACGTCCCATGTCCACCAAATGCCCCAGACGGGCTTGGCCCACAGCGGACCAGTGATGAGCACGATGGTGCAAAAGACAACGCCCACTTCAGCAGCGGAGACGGCCCAGGCATCGGCGCGTCCTTGGCTCGTGTGTTTCCCCAAACGCCAGAACAAGTAGTAAAGCACCGCAATGCTGAAGACCAGCCAGAACTTTACCGTCCAGGTGTAAAGCGGGTCTCGCCAGAGCAGAGTGGCGATCACGCAGATGGCGGCGACAACGTTGCCGATCATCGCACTGATTTTGGAGATTCCTGGCGAGAGACGCACTAAATACACCAGGCTGGCGGCGAAGTTCACAAAGAACATCACGCCCGCGGTCCATGCCGAGGGCACGTGGTAATAAAAGATGCGCTGGATGTCGCCCATCGTCTGCTCGGTGGGCGCCACGTAGATAGCTTGATAGAAGCCATAGGCCAGCAGGCCCAAGGTGATCACAGCAAGAATAGTTTGATCGCGTCTCATTAATAGATCATTCGGCGTTCATCACCAGTTCAAACAACAACAAACCGGCAACCGTAAATATTACGTCATATCCCGCAAGCATCTTGATCCACATCCCGGCAGAGCCGTCGCCCGCCAGGATGGTGGTGGTTGCTTCGACCATCGAAAGCAAAGCGGGAACAGAGATAGGGAAGAGCAATAAGGGCAGCATGACTTCGCGGTTGCGCGTGCGAAGTGATAGAGCCGCGAAGAATGTTCCATTCGCGACGAGTGCCCAGGTGCCTAGGAGGAAGACGACTATAAGTTGCCATGCAGGTCCGAGCGGGCGGAGGTTATAAAACACCATGAACAGCGGAGCCACTACCGCTTCTATGGCGCCCACAAACAGAAAATTTCCCAACACTTTGCCAAAGAACAGAGCGCTCGCCGATGCCGGCGATACGCGATACGCATCCAGGACTTGATTGCGCATCTCGCGCGCCCAGGTCTGGTTCAGCGCGACGACTGCCGCAAACAGAAACGCCACCCAGAAGATTCCGCCGGCGATACGCCGCGATTCTTCTGCTGTGGGATCGAAGCTGAGCGCGAAGATCACTACCACTAGCAGCGCGAAGAATCCCATCGCGTTGAGTGCGTCTTTCGATCGCCACTCAAGCCGTAGGTCCTTGGCGAGGTTCGCCCGCAGCATCGCGGCCGCAGAATTACTTGTATTGGAGTTATTCGCCGCGCTCATTGAATAATGTCCGTCGGGCGTAGCTGTCCGCGCCTGCGGCTCGATATCAGTTGTCCCGCGCGGAAGGTGATGAACTCATCGCCAATATCTTTTACGATGTTGAGTTGGTGGGTGACCAGCACGATGAGGCATCCGGCATGACGGAGCTTTGAAAGCAATCCTGTCATCTGGGAAGCGGAGGCCGCATCTACGTTGGAAAACGGTTCATCCAGCAGCATCACCTCGGGCGAGTGAACCATGGCGCGCGCGAGCGACAATCTCTGCCGCATGCCTTGCGAGTAATCGCGTACGGGTATCGCCAGCGCGGGATCCAGCGCGACAGAAGACATGACGCCCGCGCATCGCGACTCCACATCAGTCGTTGCCGCGACTCCATACAACTGCGCGAAGTAGCGCAGGTTCTCCATGCCGGTGAGGTCGTCATAGAGCAGGGAAGCGTGCGCCATGTAGCCCATGCGCTCGCGAGTGTATCCATGTAAGGTGATGGAGCCGCTTGTTGGTTGCGCTAACCCCGCTAATAACCTCAATAACGTGGATTTCCCGGCGCCGTTGTCACCTAACAATACATAGATTCGGCTATGGATGAACTCAAGCGTGGTCTCGCGTACCGCTGCGACTCGACCAAAGACTTTGGAAACGCGATCCAGAGAAATTCGCTGTTCTTCGGTTTGCGGGTTCGCTTCAGTTTGCTTGGTGGAAGAAGTCGGCATGACCTGGCTGGGGACGTGGTCATGATAACAAGAACATGCCTACATTGTGCTCTTGCTCTGCGCCGGCACGCCATCTTTCTTAGGCGCGTACTTCGATGCGCACTTGGCCTGTAACTGCTTTGCGTGGAAGACGCCGTCCTGCCCAAACTCGCCTTCGACTAAAGCTTGCGAGTCGTCCTTGAAGGTGTCCGGAGGTGCTTCTGTACCTCTATATA
>JAICWB010000043.1 GCA_025935035.1 Terriglobales bacterium | reverse complement strand
CTAAGGTAGAAAGCAAAACCACCCAACAGAAGGTTAGAGTGGGGCACTCAGCAAGATCGGAGCAAAAAAATGCGGGGGCAAGATGCCCCCGCGACAGCCGGCGAGACGCCGGCGGTACTTTTTAGACGCCGGCTTCGACGTAGCCTTCGGCCTTGAGCGTTGAGGGCTTCTTGAAGATGTCAGCGAAGTTGCGGGCTTTGCGGTTCTTCCAAGAGCCTTTGTGGTACGCGTACCCGGCGATGATGGGGAAGGTGACGGTGGCTTCGCCGTAGACCATTTGCTCTTTGGCGAGATCTACTTTGCCCCAACTGTTGGCTTCTTTCAGCGTCGAGCCGGAGAGCGCGCCATCGCGCTCGTCGGCGACGGTGAGCTGCACGGCGTATTTGTGCATCTCCGCCTCATAGCCGAGGAACTCGGCGGAGACGACGATGTCCTGAACGAAGTTCTTAGGCACGCCGCCACCGATCATGATGAGTCCAGTCACGCCGGATTCGATCTTGATCTGCGTGAGCTCGCGGAAGTCTGCGACGGAGTCAATGGAGACGTAGGCCTTCTTCTCCTGCTGGTTTGAGACCTGGTGGAAGACCAAGCCGAATCCGGCGGAGCAATCTGAGAACGCCGGGCAGAAAATCGGAATGTTGCGGCGATAAGCCTCGAGCACGATGCTGTCGGCCTTGGGGAATTTCTTGTCGAGATGTGCGCCCATAGCGGCGATGAACTCGCGGCTGGAATACGCGCGCGGAGGGAGCGATGCTGCGATCTCGCGAATGGTGTCGTCGCAGACGCGAAGTTCGTCCTCGTCGATGTAGGTGTCATAGATGCGATCGATGTGGCGCTCGCGCAGGTCGTTGTCGGAGGCGAAGGGCGAGCCTTGATAGTGGCGGAAGCCGAGGGCCTCAAAGAAATCCTGGTCAACGATGTTGGCGCCGGTGGAGACGATTGCGTCGATCATGTTGCAGCGCATCATGTCGAGGATGATGCCTTTTTGTCCGGCAGAGATGAGGCTGCCGGCGAGGGTGAGGATGATGCCGCAGTCCTGGTCGGCGACCATCTCGTCAACGATCTTGGCGGCGCGTGCGAGATTGCGCGCCTGGAACGCGGTCTTTTCCATCATGTCGATCATGGGGACGACGTTGACGGTCTTGATGTCGTAGTGGTCTACGGTGGTGTGCAGCAGGTCAGTCTTTTTCATGTACAGCTCCGATGGTATGGGCTCGGAGCCTACAAAAGAAAAAGGCCCCGGCGATTCGGGGTCTACGGGAGCAAGCTTTGATCGCTGCTGCACCGCCATCGAACCCCGCCGTGGCTGTGGTTATTATAGCGCGGTTCGATGGTGATTGATGAGCGAATTTGTGCGAAGCGCAAGCAAACAAAATCAGAACTGCAATTTATGTTGCTTGAGGTCGCCACCTTTATGGTTGTGCTCCATGCCTTCCATCTTTTCGTGCTCTTCTGATTCTTCTTTAAAAATGGCGGGGGTGCCGAGGCTGCCTTTCGCGGGCAGGTGGCGGATGAAGCGGACGATGTTCCAGGCTTCTTCGTCAGAGAGAATGCCTTTCCAGCCGGGCATGCCGCTGGGCTCGATGCCGTTGTCGATGATCCATTTGAGTTGACCGTCGGTGTAGTCCTGCACATCTTTAGATTTCAGGTCGGCGACGGGCGGCGACATCTTGGCGGCGAAGGGGACACCGGTGTTCTGGCCGTCCATACCGTGGCAGATCTGGCAGTGATGGCCGAAATGCTCCTGGCCTTCTTTCACAGTGTCGGCGGTGTCGGGCGTAGGGTTCTTGTCATTCTTTCCGCCAATGGTGACGTCGTGCTTCATGGTGGTCATGAGCTTGGTCTCAGCGCCGCCGGGAGCGGAGACTTTGCAGCCTGTGAATGCGAACATCGCGAGAGCGAACAACGCGAAACTTACCTTTTTCATAGCGCCGCCTATCTTAAACCAAAAGTCAAAAGCAAAACCCACCACGAAGGCACAAAGAACACAAAGTTGCACAAAGAAATCTTCAGGCTAGTTCCCAGCGGAAACCTTGCCCCGAGCCCTTGCGAGTTGGGATTCTGCGCGGTGGGTATGTTACCGTCAGAAACCTCATGCGAGATTGGATTGAGTTCGTGCCGTTTTGGTTACTCGTGCGTGGCATAGGAATTTTGCCTCGCCCGATGGCCCGGGGGGTGGGCGTGGCGCTGGCGCGGATCGTGTATCTGGTGCATGGGAAGCTGCGGCGGGTGGGGATGCGGAACCTGGAGATCGCGTTCCCGGGGATGCCAGAGGCGGAACGGAAGGCCACGCTCAAACGCGTTTTTGATGGCATGGGGCGGCAGTTGGCGGAGTTTGCGTTGTTTCCGCGATTGAATAAGAACAATGTTGCCAATGTTGCCGTGCATGACGGTCTGCAGAACTTTCTGGCGGCGCAGCAGCGCGGGCAGGGTGTGCTGCTGCTGACCGGGCATTTCGGCGCTTGGGAACTGGGTTCGTTCGCGCATTCGATCTATGGGTATCCGATAAAGATCGTGGTGCGGGACCTGGATAATCCGCTGATCAATGATTTTGTGAAGCGCCATCGGACGATGCACGGGAACTCGACGTTCGATAACCGGGAGTTCGCGCGGGGGCTGATCTCGTCGATGCGTGCGGGCGATACGGTTGGCATATTGATGGATACGAATATGACGCCGCCGCAGGGCGTGTTCGTGGATTTCTTTGGGCATTTGGCGGCGACGGCTAGCGGTATGGCGCGCGTGGCGTTGAAGACTGATGCTGCTGTTGTTCCTGCTTTCACGTTGTGGGACGAGGAATTGGGGAAGTATCGGATACGTTTTGAGCCGGCGTTGGAATTGGAGCGGACAGGTGATCCGGAGGCGGACGCTGTGGAGAACACGGCTCGGTTTACCAAGGCGTTGGAGAGCTGCGTGAGGGCGTATCCGGACCAGTGGATATGGGTGCATCGGCGGTGGAAGACGAGGCCGGCGGGGGAAGGGCCGATGTATTAAAACGGCACGTTTCACGTTGCACGGTTGCACGTTGCACGAAGAAGCAGTCAGCAGCAATCAGCATTCAGACGTGAATGGTAGCGCTGCATCCCAGACGAGTACCTGCGAACAGTTTGCAGAATTATAGGGATCCCTCGCTTCGCTTCGGGATGTGAACATCAAGCGCCAAACCAATGTATTGACATATAGGCCTATAGTAAGCGCATGGCGATTGTGGTCATTGGCGGGCACTCGCGGAATGTGGGCAAGACGAGTGTGGTCGCTGGATTCATCGCGCGCATGCCGGAGATGCAGTGGCTGGCGGTGAAGATCACGCAGTTCGGGCATGGAGTTTGTTCTGTGACGACCGAACCTTGTGATTGTGCGCTGAATGAGCATGAACATGCCTGGTCGATCGATGAAGAGCATGACCGTAGCGGCGAAAGTGATACGTCACGATTTCTGGTTGCGGGGGCAAAGCGGGTCCTTTGGGCGCGGACCAAGCAGGGCATGCTTGCTGAGGCGATGCCGGCGTTGCGGGATGAGTTCGCGACGGCTACCAACATCATTATTGAATCGAACAGCGTGATGAAGTTCGTACGGCCGGATGTTTATCTGACAGTGCTGGATACTGCAACCGAGGACTTCAAGGCTTCTGCGCTGGAGTTTCTGGATCGAGCCAGTGCGGTGGTGCTGCAAGACGAGCCCGGTAGTTTTGCGCCTCCCTGGCAGAATGTTAGTCTTTCGCTTATCAGGAGCAAAACAATCTTTCGGGTTAGTCCGCCGGAGTATGTTACGGATGCGATGGTGGAGTTTGTGAAGCGGAAGATAGCTGGAGCGGCGACCCAGTAGGATTGGTAAATTGCCAAAATCTGTAATTGCCAAAATTGAGTGGCACCGCTCTGCGGTGCAGCGTCAAAGTCCAAGGCGAGGTCCCTCCACTGCGGGCTTCGCCCTACGGTCGGGATGACACAAAAAGTGAAAATTGGCTGTTGCTAGCCGATGACGCGCAACTCGCCGTCTTTGCGGTGTTCGATGTTGCCTTCTACTTTGCCGTATTTGCTGTAATAGCTGAGCTGTTTGCGGCAGCAGGTGCCTGCGTCCATGTTGAAGGTCACGCAGGAATCAAATGGCAGAGAATAGACGTGAAGGCTCACGACTCCCACATCTGATTTGTCAGTGTTCTCGATCTGGTGGATGCTGCGGAGTTTGTCCACTTGATAGATGCCGGTGCCGTCATTGCAGACGTTGGTGTTGAGGCGTTCGAGTTCGAGATGCTGTGCGCCGCCGAGACAGTCGAGTCCGACGACGTTCTGTCGTTCGGGACAATCGCAGGTCAAGTATTTGTAATTGTGGACGGCAACTTCGCCTTGCGCCATTTGCATCCAGCCTAGCTGTCCGTTGTGCGTATGGACGGCGGTCTTCTGGTTGGGCTTCCAACAAATGGCCATTACTTCGAAGAGATCGTCGCGATAGATGAGATTGCGCGTGTAGTAGTCGTCGCGAAAATAGGTGTAAGGCTTCAGCGAGTCGCTGGAGAGGTGATGTGCGTCCATGAACTCGCGCACGCGATCCTGGGTGATGTGGTCGCGCTCGAAGTTTTTCAGGCCTTGGACGAAGTCGTCTACGGTGGTTCTTAGGGGACTGGACATCTATTAACTATTGTAATTGCGGCGGCGGTGCCGCGAAAAGCCAATACATAGACCCTTCGACTCCGCCGCGAACGGCGGGCTGCGCTCAGGGTGACAGTTTGTTGCTGTGTGGGGCGAGCATCGTACCTAATTTCATCCTAGTGCTGCCGCAACAAAATAACCTGCGGCAATAAGATGGGGCAAGCAAATCGATGCCGCTTTGCGGCAGGAGGGCCCACCTGCGAAAAGCGCGCAGGTGCGGCAGCCGCTTAAACGAAAGAATCAAAAACCCTGGAATTTGTCTGGCCGCTGTTTTTGGCGGCGCTCGGTGGTTGGTTCGGTAGGAGGCAGAGGCGTTTTGGGAGGCTCGAGTCCGGGTGTACGCGGCTCGGGTGCGAGGGCCCCGGTGGTGCGTCCTTCACCTTTACGTAAAGCGCGGAGCACTTCATCTGGATCGCGGCTGAAGTCTAGCGCGAGGCGTGTGAGCGCGAAGGTGACTATGTCTGAGTGATGCAGTTCCTCCATGCCGGGGAATTTGCGCAAACGTAGCCACATGCGATGGACGAGGTGAACGTCCTCAGTCTTCATGGTGGGCGTGTGCGGGCCGATGCGGAAGGTGTCAACGGGCCCGTCTGGATGAACGACCTGAAAGACGATCTGGCGCTTGGGCTCGGGCATGGCTTCCCATGCTTGACCGACTTTGAACGCCTGCTCCTCCGCAGGCATCTTCGTGGACAGACCGGCGACGATGGCGGCTGATTCCAGCGTGTTGGCTGTCTGAACGATAGCGGAGAAAACATCGCGCGCAGGAATAACCAGAAGCGAAATAGTTTTACCGACGCTCTCCGCGACGGATACGGCCTTAGTGAAGAGAAGTTGTTCGTAGTCGCTGAAGATCTGTTCCGTGGAGAGATCGTATTCGGCAGAGCCGGGGCCAGTCATTCGCGCGCTCAAGACAACGACGTCTTGCTCGTGTGTGTCAGTGCGTTCCAGCACCCATTTCAAATGTCCGAGCGTGTTGTAGTCACGGACGGTGACAAGAACATTGCCTGGCTGGATGCCAACATTGTCAGCCGAGACTGTGTCCTGGCGTTCGAGCTGAAAGTGCTCTTTCATCTGTTGTGCCGCGTGCTTGTGGCGCCGCATGTTGTCGCGCTCAGAGAAGTAGAAAATGATGTAGAAGGCAAGGGCGAAGACCACGCCTACCTTCGTCGCAAGAGATTTGGTGAACAGATTGGTGATCGCCACCGAAAGCAAAACCAGGTGGACAGACAGCAGACCGAATGGCAATTCGACCTTGCCGATCTTTATGTTGATGGGCACCTTCCAAGCGCGTTCGCCTTTGAACTTGAAACGCAATACCAGCATGGCGAGGCTGTTGAAAGTGAAACTCCAGATCACGCCGAATGCATACGCTTCGCCGAGTGCAATGACATCTCCACGGCTGAGCAGGATGGTGAGGACCTGCAGGCCGACCACCAGATTAATGATGCGATAGCTGGTGCCATATTTTCTTTGCGGCTTGCGGAACCAGTCGGTAAGGACGCCGTCCTCAGAGACGCGATTGAGCACGCCGTTGGAGCCGATGATGGAGGTGTTGATGGCTCCGGACAGGATCAGGAAGCCGCAGACGACAACGAAGATCTGGAAGAGCAGCTTGAGGATGTCTGGCCCGATCATGTTCATGGCGAGGCCGCTGATGAGATTGTCACGGTAGACGGCTACGCGGACATCGTCTGGAATGAGCATGACGGCCAGCAGGGAACAGAGGCCGGTGAACACGAAGCTAAAGATCGCGATGACGATGGCCGCACGCTTCAGGTTCTTGAGCTTGGGATGGGCAATCTCGCGATTGACCTGCGCCAGCGTTTCTTCACCGGACATGGCCAGCACGGAGTGACCGAAGGCGATGATGACTCCGAAAAGCCCAAAGGTCCTGGCAATGTCAGAGTTCTTGAGAAAGCCGAGGGCTTCGTCACTGAAGTGCAGATTGCTAGGGATGGGCCATGGTGGAAGTTGGATGGAACCGGGCGGCGCTTTGATTATTGTGAGCGCGGACCAGGCCAGCAACATGAAGACCATGACCGCGGTGATCTGCATCACTCGTAGAGCTTTTTCGCTAGATTCTTCAATGCCCTTGGTGTTTTCCCACCAATAGAAGAGCGTCATGGCGAGCGCGAAGATGACGGACGTCCAAGCTTCGTTCAGATGCGGCGTGCCGTGGAACATTTCATGCACAGCGCGAGGGATCCAGCCGTGTTTGTCGGCGAGGCTGAGGAGGCTGTTGAAGAGGCCCCCGATGTATTGTCCGGCGCTGACGCCGGATATGGGCCCGGTGAGAATGTAATCGAAGATCAGCATGGAGACGCTGATCTTGGCTAGAGTGCCGCCGAGGGCTTCTTTTACCACCCGATAGACGCCGCCGCGGACGAACATCGAGCAGCTCTCGATGTACACCGCGCGCACAGCGAAGGAGAACAACATGACGCCGAGGATGAACCAGGGCGCGGCTTTGCCGACGGCTTGCTCGGCGATGCCTCCGGCGTAAAACGCAGACGAGCCGAGATCATTGAGAACGATTGCGGCGGCGCGCCAGAACGAGATGAACGTAAGCGCTACTGAAGTAGCGACAACGATTCGAACCCGGTTGGAAGGATTTGTGGGCTGCGCGTCTGACGACATTGCTGTGGTGAAACCGAAGAGACGAGTCTAATCCTCGCCAATCGCAAGCGTCAATCTTCCACCGTTTCAGAGTTGTGGATGCGCTGATACACTTTTCGAGTGATGCATTCCCGCTCACGCACGCTTGGGCTTTACGCGCTGGCAACCGCATCAGGACTGCTGCAAACCGCTATCTTTCCCAATCTTGAGTGGTATTGGTTGAGTTGGATCGCGTTGACGCCGCTTCTTTATGCTTTGCTTACAAAACCGCGCGTGCAATTGCTGCTGCCGGGGGCAAAGAGTGGTTATGGCGAACTTACTGCACGGCAAGGGTTCTGGCTGGGATATTTCTGCGGGGTGACGTGGTACGGCGGCACGTGTTACTGGGTGTATCACGTGATGAATTCCTACGGAGGATTGCCGGCGCCGATCGCGGCGGGAATCCTTGTATTGTTTTGTTTGTATCTGGGCCTCTACCACGGATTGTTTGCGGCGCTGCTGGTGCGGGCGAGCCGGGGTGGAGTAGTTCGGGCTTTGGTGGCGTCGCCATTTCTTTGGGTGGCGGTGGAGTTGGCGCGGGCGCGAATCACGGGATTTCCTTGGGACTTGCTGGGGACCACGCAGGTGAATAATCCTGTGGTGTCGCCGCTGATCGCTACGGTGTGCGGGGTGTACGGGATCTCGTTCGTCATCGCTGCGGTGAATGCTTGTGTGGTAGCGGCGTTCTTGTTGCGATCGGGACGGGCGGTAGTCGTGGCGATGGCGGGGATCGTGATCGCTGTGGCGTTTACTTCAGGCGAGTTGGTGACGAAGAAATTACCGACGCCTAATCATGTGGCCGCGCTGGTGCAGGTGGATCTGCCACTGGAGATGCAGTGGTCGCCGGAGGTGTTCGATCAGACGATGGGCAAGTTGAGCGATTTGAGTCGGCAGGCTGTGACGAAGGATGATGCGCCGCCGCGACTGATCATTTGGCCGGAGTCGCCGGGGCCATTCTTTGTGATGGACCCGAAGTTTCGCGTGTGGATGACTGCGTTGGCGCAGGACCGCGATGCGTTCATCATTGCGGGAAGCCTGGGCACGCCCCAGGGTGAGATGCATCCGGAAGAGATATACAACTCGGCGGAGTTGATCGCGCCTTCGGGTCAATTTGTTTCGCGGTATGACAAAGTGCATCTGGTGCCGTTCGGCGAATACGTGCCTTTCAAGCGTCTGTTTTTCTTTGCGAAGAATTTGACTAAGGAAGTGGGGACATTTTCGCCGGGAACAAAGCGAGAAGTGTTCAACGTCACACAAGGTGAGGCGACGGAACATATTGGCGTGTTCATCTGTTATGAATCCGTGTTTCCGGATGAAATACGCGAGTTTGCCGCCAACGGCGCGGACGTGTTCGTGAATATCTCTAACGACGGATGGTTCGGATCGAGCGGCGCTGCGCGGCAAGGACTGAATATGGCGCGCATGCGCGCTATGGAGAATGATAGGTGGATGTTGCGGGCTACGAATACGGGCATCACTGCGAGCATTGATCCGCATGGGCGGATCATGGCTGATGTTGAGCGTGATAAACAGACCACGTTACGGGCACAGTATGACCTGGTTTCGGCGATGACCTTCTACACACGGCATGGGGATGTGTTCGCGTGGGCGTGTGCGATAATTTCTTTATTGATGGTCTTCGCGCAATTCCACCTGCGCATTGGCGTCATCCGATAGAAGCAATCCTTCCTATGATCGAAGAACTCGAACGCGAATTCACTCCGCTCCAGCAAAAGGTCAAAGACCTGCGGGAGTATCTTTGACGCGCCCCGCCTGCGTCGCCAGCTAGAAGAGACAGAGAAGAAAGTAGCCGACCCGAGTTTCTGGTCGAATCCTGAGCTTTCGCAAACTACCATGCGGGAGCGCAAGCGGCTGGAGTCTGCCATTGCGAACGACGCGGAGTTGGAGCGTCGCGCAGCGGATGTGGCGGCATATTTCGACTTGGCACGCGAGGGGGAAGACGTTTCCGCAGATTTGAAGCGCGAAGTTGATGCGCTGAAAGGCGTGATTGAGAAGCTGGAGACGCAGACGCTTTTCTCCGGCGAGACGGATGCGCTGAATGCCATTGTGACGATCCATCCCGGCGCGGGTGGAACGGAGTCACAGGATTGGGCGGAGATGCTACTGCGCATGTATCTGCGCTGGGCGGAGACGAACGGGTTTGAAGCGGTGATGAATGACCATCAGCCGGCGGAAGAGGCGGGCATCAAGTCGGCGACATTTACGGTCAGCGGGGATTACGCTTTCGGATTCCTCACGAGCGAGATCGGCGTACACCGGTTGGTGAGGATATCGCCGTTCGACCAGGCGAAACGCCGGCATACTTCATTTGCGAGTGTGTTTGTCTCGCCGGAGATCGATGAGAGCATTGAAGTCGATATCAAGCCGGAAGACTTGCGCATCGATACCTATCGCTCTGGTGGGGCGGGCGGGCAGCATGTGAACACGACGGATTCCGCTGTCCGCATCACGCATATTCCGACGGGACTGGTGGTGAGTTGCCAGAATGAGCGCTCGCAGCATAAGAACCGTGAGCGCGGCATGAAGATGATGCGTTCGAAGCTGTACGAATACGAACTCCAGAAGAAGAAAGCGGCGAGCCAGAAGCTTGAGGATTCTAAGCTGGCAATCAATTTCGGATCACAGATACGGTCTTATGTGCTGCATCCGTACCGGCTGGTGAAGGACCATCGCACGAAGTACGAAGTGGGCGATGTGGACAAGATATTGGACGGCGGATTGAACGAATTCATGCGCGCTTACCTAGTGGCGCGGCGGTCAGGAAATATTGCCGTGCAGGCTGAAGCCGACGAATTGTGATTTCTGCTGCGCGGCGGCTAGGAGTCGGGTAGACTTTGGAACCCAAACATGAATGACGAAGTAAAAGAGCCACCGAAGCCGATAGATCCGAAAGACCTTTCGAAGGCGCGCGTCTATGACGTGGACGTGGACGAAGTGCTGCGATACGAGCTGGAGCACGCGGACGAGATCGCGGCCGAGGAAGGCAAAAAGTTTGAGCTGACCGGTAGCACAACGGAAGAACAGCAGGAGCTGGCCGCAGCAGCGACAAGTGTGGCGTCGGCGACGGGTCCGGCGGCGAAGCCTGAACAGGGGGCGGAACGCGAGTCCATCATCACAAAGATATCCAAGATGAATGTGGGTGCGCGCGTGAAGCTGGCCATGCTGGGCAACAAGGAAGAACGCGGAGTGCTGATCCGCGACGCGTCAAAGGTGGTTTCCAGCGCGGTGCTGGCTTCGCCTAAGCTGACTGACCAGGAAGTGGAACTCATCGCGGCCATGAAGAACGTGCAAGAGAGCGTGCTGCGCGATATCCAGCGCAACCGCAAGTTCATGAAGAACTACAACGTGGTGAAAAACTTGATCAATAATCCGCGGTGTCCGCTGGACCTCTCATTGAATATGGTCAAGCTGCTGATGGTGAATGACCTCAAGGGGCTTTCCATGAACAAGAACGTGCCGGAGACACTGAAGAAGATAGCGCTGAAGAACTTCAAAGAGAAACAGGGGCCGCAGAAGTAGCAAGATGGAAAGCGCGTCGAGAAATAATTGGCACTGGCTGGGGCTTCTCTCGGTTATTGCATCCGTGCTGGGCGGGATCAGGCCAGGCAGTGTTCCGCGGCTTGGGGATCTCTGGGTCATCTTCTGGGTACTAGCTGTTGGCTGCCTCTTTTTCTGCTGGCTGGCCTCAGGTCATAAAGTTTTACGCGTTTTGTTCTCACTGGTAGGATTGGCCGCGCTATTGTTTTGGACTTTGATAGGCATGTTGCAACTGGGATTCATCAAGCTGCACTTGAACTAAGGTAATCAACGACAAGCAAACTGGGATAACCGGGCCCGCATCTCATCACTATCCATACTGTCAAGGGATGAAGGGAAGGAAACGTGAACTCAACCGCTACTGACCCGATCGCAGATGTACTCAATTCATCAAAAAATATTGCGGTAGTAGGCCTCTCAAATAGCCCCATGCGTCCTAGCTATGGGGTGACTGCTTATATGCAGTCGAATGGATACAAGATCATTCCAGTGAACCCGGCGATCAATGGCGCGCTGGGAGAGAAGGCAGTGGCCACGCTGCTGGATATTCCTAAAGAGCAGAAGATCGACATCGTGAACATCTTCCGGCGGTCAGAGTTTGTGCCTGAGATCGTGGACCAGGCAATTCAGCTCAAGGTGCCGTGCATTTGGATGCAGGAAGAAGTGGTCAATGAGGCTGCTGCGGAGAAGGCGCGCAAGGCGGGGATCACGGTGATCATGGATAAATGCATCTTGAAGGAGCACAGGAGACGGCACCGGTGAGGGATTTGTGATCGGTTATTTGCGATTGCCAAGATTGGCCGGATTTGTAATTTGCAATTTCTAATTTGTAATTTGAAAAGCCCTCGGGCGGCTGTTGTGCTATTCCGACATTAAATTACAAATTCCAAATTAGAAATTACAAATCTTTCTTCTTTCGTATTGCTTCCCTTATCTCCTCCATCCTGCGCTTCAGCTCGCGTTCATGGCCTTCGCTTGTTGGATGGTAGTAGGTTTTGTCCTTCAGATTGTCGGGGAGGCATTGCATGTCTGCTACTTTATCTTCCAGGGAGTGGGCATATTGGTATCCCTTGCCGTAGCCCACTGCTTTCATCAAGCCGGTGGGGGCATTGCGTAAGTGAAGGGGGACGGGGTCGGCGGAGGTGGTTTCGACATCGCGCTGGACTTCGCCATAAGCAAGATAGACGGCGTTGGACTTGGGAGCGAGCGCCAGATACACGACTGCCTGTGCGAGCGCCAGGTCGCCTTCGGGATGGCCTAAGAAGTCGAATGCATCGCGGGCGGCGAGGGTTACTGTGAGTGCTTGAGGCGATGCCAAGCCAATATCTTCTACTGCCATGCGGACTATTCGACGGGCGAGGTACATGGGGTCTTCGCCGGATTCGAGCATGCGAACGAGCCAATAGAGCGAAGCGTCGGGGTCGCTGTTGCGGACTGACTTATGCAGGGCGGATATCAGGTTGTAATGCTCTTCGCCGCTCTTGTCATACTTGAGCAGCTTCTTCTGCATGGCGTCGCTGGCTAGTTCGCGGGTGATCTCTTTTGATTTCACGCCTGAAGCGGCCGCGGCTGCTACTTCGAGAACGTTGTAAGCAGTGCGAGCGTCGCCGTCAGAGTATTGAGCTATAGTGCGCAGGACGTCTTCCGGCGCGGTCAAAGTTAATTTGCCCAGGCCCCGGTCTTGGTCGGCGAGTGCGCGCTGCAGTAATCCGACGATCTGGTCTTCGGTGAGCGCTTTGAGAATGTAGACGCGGCAACGCGAGAGCAGCGCGGAGATGATCTCGAACGAAGGATTTTCAGTGGTAGCGCCGATGAGGCGGATGCTGCCGTTTTCGACGTAGGGAAGGAAGGCATCTTGCTGGGCTTTGTTGAAGCGGTGGATCTCGTCCACAAAGATGATGGTACGGGTGCCCATCTCGCGGGCACGCTGCGCGTCTGCCATGACCTGCTTGATCTCTTTGATCCCGGAGAGAACGGCAGAGAACTCGATGAAATCTGCTTTGGTGACGTTGGCGATGATCTTCGCGAGAGTGGTCTTGCCCACGCCGGGTGGTCCCCAGAAGATGATGGAGCCAGGATCGTCGCGCTCGATCTGAAGACGCAGGGGTTTGCCGGGCGCTAGGATCTGTTCCTGGCCTACGAATTCATCCAGCGATTGCGGACGCATGCGATCGGCGAGCGGGCGTCCACCGGGCTCGGCGGGTGAGTTCGGGACTGAGGCGAAGAGGCTCATTTTGAATTCACCAATTTCGCTTTCCGCATCCAGAGACCCCAAGTATCCGGGCCCACTTCTTTATCCATTAGCGAATGGCCGCAGACCTTGAGCGCCAGTTT
Organism: Terriglobales bacterium; assembly: GCA_025935035.1. Classification (GTDB taxonomy): domain Bacteria; phylum Acidobacteriota; class Terriglobia; order Terriglobales; family Acidobacteriaceae; genus JAICLA01. Next base: position 2,737 of record JAICWB010000043.1, on the reverse strand, counting down.
GATCTGGCCGTGGTGATATCCCTCATGCCATACCATGTGCTGAAGAAACAAAACAGGATGGTCATAATGAAATTTGATCGGTTGTGGGTCCCGAATGCAGCTTAAGATCGTTTGTCCCACATCGGATGCGCTCTGGTGCAACATTTTTTCGATGGCCACCGGCTGGCGTTCCTTAAGCCAGTCTTGGTAATGGAGAGTGCGACCGAACCGCGGCGCATTTTCGGATATAAGGGCCAACCGCACATAATGTATGTGAACGAACATCTCTGCGACTGAAGGACTGCTATTTGTTGCTCGTGAATCCATCGCCTCTTGCGGAATCGACCTAAGCAGATTGATAAGGATATTGTTGTTCCTGTTCCAAGACTCGAGAAGTACGCTAAGGAGGCTCTGATCGGAGTGTGTTATCACTTGGTTTGCCTCTGGCGCGCGGCCTCATAAAGGATGATGGACGTGGCAACGCCGGCGTTAAGGGATTCCACGTGCTCAGCTTGCGGAATTTTTACGAACGCATCCAGTTGGGATGACAATTCGGTGGGCAATCCGGCGCCTTCGTTGCCAATGAACAGCGCGATGCGTTTTCGCAGGTCTGCTGCGTGCAGCAGCGCACCTTCATGCGACGATGTTCCAATCAATCGCAGGCCGGATTTCTTCAATTCCTTCATGATGTCACTTAATTTGGATGCTACGCAGGGGAGCCGAAACACCGAACCCGCAGATGCGCGCACCACTTTTGAATTGAACCGGCTTGCAGTACCTTCGCCTAGGATGATGCCTGCGGCGCCGAAGGCTTCTGCCGAGCGGATGATCGTGCCGAGATTGCCGGGGTCTTGAAGTCCAGCCAGAACGACCACCGGCCCCTCACCCGCGATAATTTCCTTGATTCCATGATCCGGCGGGCAAACTAGAGCTGCGACTCCTTGGGGACTCTCCGTGTCCACCGTACTGCGCAGAACATCATTGGGAACGATGATGACATCAGCCGCGCCGAAGTCCGGCACCTCCGAAAGCCGCTCGCCCGCCCATTCCCCGAAGATAACGGTATTGAACTTAATGCCGCTCCGCGCCGCCTCGCGGATGATTTTCATCCCCTCAATAGCGAAGCAGCCGTCTTCGGTGAGTTCGCCGGTGGCGAACGCCTTGCGCATGGTCTTGATGGTGGGATTCTGCTTGCTTTCGATCCTGCGGAATTGCACGGACTTGATGCTTTCCTTTCAAGCTTACCTGTGGGACTACGGCAGTCTATATGTTAGCGGCAATTGCTGGTAACATTATCCGGCCACGAGTTCGCCGGCGCGCTTCTGTATCTCACTCACAACCATGAGGGACGCGATTGCCATCCGCTGAGATTCTAAAGGTCAACAGTACCAATCCTGAACCCGCGCTGATCACCTATGCGGCTCAACGCATCAAGAGCGGCCAGGTGGTGGGCATGCCTACCGATACTTTCTACGGGCTTGCCGTGGATCCGCTCAATCTGCGCGCAGTGGACCGTATTTATGAGATCAAATCGCGGTCGCGGCATAAGGCTCTTTCGCTGATCGTGGAGAGCGTTGAGCAGGTGGAAGATCTCTCGCAGCCGCTGAATGGCGATTTCTATGCCCTGACGCGACGCTTCTGGCCGGGGCCGTTGACCATTATCGTGAAGGCTTCTTCGCGATTGCCCTTGAAAGTCACGGCTAACACCGGAAACGTCGCAGTACGTGTGCCTTCGGCAGAAATCCCGGTGGCGCTGGTTCGCGCTGTGGGTTCGCCGATCACGGCGACGTCCGCAAACCTCAGCGGGGAAGGCGAGTGCACTACGGCTGATGCCGTGCGCCAACAACTCGGTGACCGGTTGCCGCTGATAGTAGATGGCGGCACTACTCCGCGCATCGTGGCTTCGACGATCGTTGACCTGTCTGACGAGAATGCGGGGTGGCGGATCATCCGCCAAGGCGCGATCGCCGCGGACGAGATCATGGAAGTCATTGGCTGATGCTACGGAGGCCACACACTTACTTCGGCGCGCCTCCGCCGTTGATCAAACGCCGCGCACGAAAATACATCTACATCTCGATTGCGATCGTGTTGGGTTACTTCGCTTACACGTACTACCAGATTGCCCGACAGTCTGAACTCGATGAGACGCGGCCAGCGGATGCGATCGTGGTATTTGGCGCAGCAGAGTATTCAGGGAAACCCTCGCCGGTGCTTCGCGCACGACTCGACCATGCGCTGGAGCTTTATAACCGCGGTTTGGCGCCTTACATCATCACTACGGGCGGGAACGGCGATGACCCCAATTATTCGGAAGGCGGTGTTGGCCGCGCATATTTACTGGGACTGGGCGTGCCGGAACGCAACCTAATTGCGGAGACGCAGAGCGATGATACGGATGAATCGTCGCAGCGCGTGGCCCAGATCGCGCGCATCAACCACATGACCACGTGTCTGGTGGTGAGTGATGGGTATCACATCTACCGCATCAAGAAGATGATGGCCAAACAGGGTGTGACGGCGTACGGTTCGCCGCGTCCGGGGACCAGCGAGCTAAGCGTTGGACGTCGGGCAGTGCTGTATCTGCGCGAGGTGGTGAGTATCACGCTTTGGCGGTTGCATATTACCTAGCACTCAGCAATCAGCAGTCAGCATGCAGACTTCAATGACCGTGTCCGGAACGCTTTTCTGGTTTTAGTTCGAAGCTGAAGAAGAGGGAATTGGATCCGTTGTAATCGATCTTCTTTTCGGCGGGCAT
>JAICWB010000159.1 GCA_025935035.1 Terriglobales bacterium | reverse complement strand
ACCACGTTGTGGTAGATCCTGACGTTGCGCTGGAACCAGCTGGCGAGCAGGTCTGGTCCGGCATACTCCCAGGGCTCGCCGATGCGCTCTACCTGGTAGTACCACCAGTAGCCTTGCGCCACTTGCGCGTCAGAGTTCACGCGCAGCAGGTTCTCCAGCACGGTGTGCGAGAGGATGAAGTCATTCTCTTCTTTCACTTGTTTCTTTGAGGCGGCGTCGAGGGCGTCGAGTTTGGCTTGCTGTCCGTTGGCCTTGGCGTAGTTCTGGACGCGCATGATAGGGAAGTCGCCGTCCACGTCAACAGGATAGATCTTGGTGTGGCCCAGTTCCTTGGCCAGGCGGAAGCCGAGCTGGTCAATCTCATTGGCGGTGAGCGTGTACTTGCCGGCCAGGTAGTCAGCGTATTGCCGGGGACGCGGCGAGCCGGTGACATCAGACTCGATGGCGATCTTGGTGGGATGGAAGCGCTTCAGCACTTCAATGACTTGGGCCAGCTCTTGCTGTCGCTTGGGCGCGGTGACGTCGTCAACTTTCATGTTGTAGATGTCGTGTCCGGGATTGGCCATGTGGTAGCTGCCCAGGATGAGGACCTCGGGTTTGGGGGCGGCGGTAGATTGAGGGTCGGAGGATGTGGATGGTGCGGTTTGCGCGGCCAAGATCCCACCCGAGAACATCGCGCAAGTGGGGCACCCAAAGGCGAGGGCGATGACTAGTAATAGACGTTTCATGTTGTGCTCCGGATGGATAGACGAAGAAGTAAGCGCGGTGGTTCCGCGAATTGTGTACCTCAGCGGCTAAAGCCGGTTACATAAATGTACTTGTAACGCAGGCCTGGGAAGGCCTGCTCCACCCGGGCGTTGAAGGTGGATGATGCAGGCTTCGACGGGCGAAGTTAAAGAGATTGCGGGGTGAAGTCATCCAACGCCGAACGCCGTACACTATATATATGTGCGGACGGTACAGGCTGACGCGGGCGGACAAAGAACTGGCCAGGGAATTCGGGATTGACTTGGAGGCGGAAGCTGGCGAGGTTGCGTGGGCGCCGCGCTACAACATTGCGCCGACCGATGTGATGCCGGTGGTGGAATTGGACGCCCAAGGCCGAATGCGGTTCAGGATGAAGCGCTGGGGATTGATACCGTTCTGGGCGAAGGACGTGAAGATCGGCGCAAGCATGATCAATGCGCGCAGCGAGACGGTGTTGGAAAAGCCCGCGCTGGCGGAGAGTTTTCGCAGGCATCGGGTGCTGGTTCCGGCGGATGGATTTTATGAATGGAAGAAAACCGCGGGCGCGGCAGGGACGGCGGCGGGGAAGAAGGGCAGCGCGAAGATCGTGCGCCAACCTTTCAACTTCGGCATGAAAGACGATTCGATATTTTGCTTTGCCGGGATCGCGGCGAAGTGGAAGTCGCCGGCGAACGAGGTCATCGAGACTTTTTCGATCCTTACGACTTCCGCGAATGAACTGGTGAAGGATTCACACGACCGCATGCCGGTGATCCTGCCAAAGTCGCAGTACAAGCGCTGGCTCACCACAGAGCCGGAGCGTGCGGAGCAGTTACTGGAATTGCTGGTGCCGTTCGATCCGGCGGAGATGAAGCGGTATGCGGTGAATCCGGCGGTGAATAACGTGAAGAATGATTCGCCTGAAGTGTTGAAGGAAGCGGAGCCGGCACCAGTCGAGCCGGAAGAGCCACCGCAGCCGAACCTTTTTGGCTGAAGCTTCTGCGGCGCGAGGCGCGACCCGTCACTCTTTCGCTTTCCTGAGCCAAGCGCGGCGTCAAAGATTTCCGTGGAGTGGGAGGCTTTCCCGCGGAAGATTTTCATGGCACATAAGTGCTTGACAACACAAACAAAAATTTTGATATATTCGCGCTCCTAAGAAGAAATCCGTATAGACATACGCCGTAATTTCAAGTGGAGGCAACATGAGGGTAAGGCAATTTCTGCTGGTCATCATCATGGTGTGCATGGGCGCGTTTGCCGCTGCACAGGAGATCACAGGAACCATCGTAGGAACGGTAAAAGATAAATCTGGAGCGGTGGTGCCGAATGCAACGGTCACCATCACTAATACAGATACCAAACAAGTGATCCGAACCTTGACTGCGTCGGGCAAGGGCGAATATACCGCGACGTTGCTGCCTATCGGCCATTACTCGGTGACGGCGGAGGCGCCTAATTTCAAAAAGGCGACCATCAACAACATCACACTGCACGTGAACGAAAAGCTGACATTCGACCCTGCGATGGAGGTGGGCTCGGCGTCGGAAGTGGTCAATGTTCAAGCCGAGGCGTTGCAGGTAGAAACGCAATCGGCCACGGCATCGGGCGTCATCACGTCGAGCCAGATCAAAGAGCTTTCGCTTAACGGACGCAACTACGAACAACTATTGACGCTCGTTCCCGGCGTTTCTGATTCCGGCAACTTCGACCAGATCTACGTCGGCCCGTTGGCGCCGCAGGGAACCAGCTTGACTGCGTTCTCAGTCAACGGCGGACGCCGCGAACAGACCAACTACATGATCGACGGTACGGATAACGTGGACCGCGGTTCGAACCTGACCTTGTTGTCATTCCCGAATGCTGACGCGATCGCGGAATTCAAGGTGTATCGCGGACAGTATGGTGCGGAACTTGGCCGCGCAGGCAGTGGGCAGGTGGATGTAATCATCAAGTCCGGCACCAGCAAGCTGCATGGTAACGCGTATGAGTTCAACCGCAATGACGCGTTCAATGCCAACACTTTCTTCAACAAGAGATCGCAATTGCTGAACGGCAAACCGAATCTCCCACCGAAGCTTCGTTACAACAATTTTGGCGGCACCATCGGCGGGCCGGTGTGGATCCCGAAACTCTACGAGCAGACTGATAAGACGTTCTTCTTCTTCTCTGAAGAGCAGCGCCGCAACATCGTGTACAGCACGCCCCACGCAGAAGTGCCGCTCGCAAGCATGTTCACAGGTACTTTCCGTGTTCCGGTATGCGTCGCGTTCAACGCCAGCAACCAATGCACTTCTACGAGCACAACGATCCCAGTAGGTTCGTTCGACCCGGTCGCGGCTGCCTATATCAAGGATGTTTTCTCGCACTATCCCGCACCCGACGCGGGCAATCCGGCGGGTGATCCATTCGGTTCGAATGCGACGCTGCGCGGCATCTTCAACTTCCGCGAAGAGATCTACAAGATCGACCACCGATTTAGTGACCGGTTCTCGATCAGCGGCAAGATCCTGCATGACACCATCCCTACCCGCGAACCTGGCGCCCTCTTCACTAACATCGCTCTCGATAACATCGGAACCACCACTACTAACTCACCGGGACATAACTACAGCGTGCGTGGCACGTTGGCGTGGAGCCCGACGCTGTTGATCGAAGGCGGATATGGCTACTCCTACGGCGGCATCATCAGCAGCCCGTTCAACGCTGACAATCGACTGACGCAGGCGTCCGCGACGGATGTTGTGAGCGCGCTGGGCAATGCGCTGCCCTTCCCAGTCACCTTGGGTCGAGTTCCGAACATCTCCTTGACGGGTGGAACCGGGCCGTCTTCATTCGGGCCTTATAATGACTTCAACATCGATCACCAGTACTTTGCGAACGTCACAAAGAATTGGGGTACCCACTCCATCAAGTTCGGCGCGGTCTACTATCGTTATCGCAAGAACGAAAACAACGCTTCGGGCAACCAGGGGTCGTTCTCCTTCAGCACGAATGGCATTCCGACGACCGGAGCAGTGAGTGCCACCAACCCGACGCCTTGCACCGGCACGGCCGGGACCGCCGGTTCCACTTGCCCATTCCAATTCGAACAATCATGGGCAAACTTCCTGCTGGGACGTCCTTCAAGCTTTACGCAGAACTTCCTTGACCTGACTGCGGATATTCGCGACAACCAGTTCGAGTATTACGCGCAAGATGAATGGCGTTGGAAGCCGAACGTCACGGTGACCTATGGTTTCCGTCATTCGTTCTTCCGCCAGCCGACCGATGCCAACGGATTTTTGAGCAACTTTGACCCGGCGTTCTACGATCCGGCGAAGGCGCCTTGCATCTTGGCCAATGGCTCCAACGACGTGACCAAAAACATCGCCACCGGCGCGTTCACCAGCGCTTGCAACCCCAACTACGACCCGCTGAACGGGTACATCTATGCTCATCCGCCGGCAGGTTTTGCGAGCCACCAGTCACCTTATGGCGACAAGGTGGGACCAGAGAACAATCTGGCGGTCGCACCGCGCCTCGGAATCGCGTGGGACCCGTGGAAAGATGGCAAGACATCAGTCCGTGCGGGCTACGGTATGTTCTATGACAGCGCTGTGATCTTCGGCAATGCCGAGAATGACATCTTCCTCGGCACCGGTTACCAGAACTCCTTCACTTCTCCGGCAGGTTCTGCGGCCGTCACCTTTACCAATCCGACAGGCGGTACGACGGTGCCGGCCAACGGCATTGCCCAGGCGATCGGCCAAGGCCAGAGCCGCATTGATTCCAACTATCACCCGTCTTACACGCAGCAGTGGAGCTTGGATATTCAGCATGACCTTGGCAGCGGTTTGATCCTTGACGTGGGCTACTATGGCAACAATGGCATCCACCTGCCGGGATTCATTGACATCAACCAACCGCCAGTGGACGCATATGTTGCCTGCACAGATGCCACCCCCTGTAAGGGAGGCCCGCTGGGAGCCAATGTGATCACCTTCGGCGCTTCCCCAGTGGTGAATTCAACCACTACCAACCGTTTAAACGCGCTACGTCCGTATATCGGTTATTCCGGTATCGCTGCGGTTCGCGATATCTATACGTCGGTATACAACGGCTTGCAGACCCAATTGCAGAAGAAGTTCAAGGGCAACAGCTCATTCAACATTGCCTACACGTGGTCACACGGCGAGACGTCTAACCAAGCGGATCGCAGCACCGGTTCGATCTTGCCTGTGCAAGGCCACATCCGCGATAACAACTGGGGACCAAGCTTCGGTGACCGTCGCCACGTATTAACGACTAACTTCGTCTATGACCTGCCCTGGTATCAACAGCAGCAAGGCGCCGTGGGCCACATTCTCGGCGGATGGGAGGTCTCCGGCGTAGCGACGTTCCAGACCGGTTTGCCTGGAAACGTAGCTTCCAACCAATTGATCGATCCGTCGGGTGCAGACTGCCTTGGGCCTTCGCCTTGCTCGTTGCGTCCGAACCAGGTGGGCGATCCGAACTCTGGTGCGCCACACAACTACTTCACCGGATGGTTTAACAACAGTGCCTTTGTGAATCCAGTCGCGGGAGACCGCAACATTCCCACGGCACAACCGGGTGCACTCCGTCTGCCAGGCTACTGGCGCGCAGACTTGGGCGTGTTCAAGAACCTGAAGTTTGGGGAAGCAGTCACCGCGCAATTGCGATTGGAGACCTTCAACACCTTCAATCATACGAACCCCGTTTGCTGCACTTCGACCACGTTCGGAAACGCGAGCTTCGGATTGATCAGTTCCACTCGCGATCCGCGTACGTTACAGCTAGGCGCGAAGATCGCCTTCTGATCCACAACGAAAGCTAAAAGGCCGGACCTTCGGGTCCGGCCTTTCTTTTTTTTTGCGGGATTGCAGCTACGGGCGCTGCGCGAGGTTGTGGTCTAACGCGTACAGGGCCAGTTCCAGGCGGTTAAACACGCCTAGCTTGTCGAAGATGCGTCCTAGGTGGTTCTTGATCACCTGTTCGCTGGTTTTCACGGTGTTGGCGATGTCTTTATTAGTGCGGCCTTCGACGATGAAGCGCACGATCTGCAGCTCGCGGGGCGTAAGAGCCGAGGGATCGTGTTCCGCGGCGTTGCGGTTTTCTGTTTGCAGTTCCTCAATGACTGCGGCAATGTTGGAGACGCGATGGCGGTCGATCCAATATTCGCCTTTAAGGACCGCAGCGGCTGCATCTACCAGCACTGTTCTTGCCGCCTCTTTCAACACGACACCGCGCGCGCCCAGTTGCAGAGCTTGAAGTATGATCGCTTTCTCGATGGCGACCGTGAGCATGATGGTGCGCATGGCGGGAGCGATCCGGGGCAGGTTTTGATTGAGGTCGCGTAGGGCTTCCAGGCCTGCCTTGCGTGGCATGTTCACGTCCAGGATCATCAGGTCAGGTCTCAAGGTGGTTGCAAGCGAAATGGCCTCTTCGCCATTGTTAGCTTCGCCTACGATCTCAAATCCCTTTTGCTGTGCGAAGAGAATGGATACAGCGGCGCGGACGAGCGGGTCGTCGTCTGTCAGCAGGACGCGCTTGGTCTTAGACGTTTTTGTTGTGACGAGCGGCGGAACAGCCAGGCCGTTCGCGTTGCTGGGGCGTTCGACGATTTGCATGATAAGCAAAGCATCGGCACGGAACAGCAGGACTTTAGTGATTCTGTAGAAAAACTTCCGGGCGCGCGATTATTCGGAGACGAAGTCGTACTGGTCGATGGCCGCCGCTATGCCCACCTGTGCGTTGGGATCATTCTGCACGCGCACGACTTTGCCGGTGCATTTCACGCGGATGCTT